>CAVITM010000068.1:0-10905 GCA_963645455.1 Moraxellaceae bacterium
ACGCTGAACCCACCACAATCTGAATCAGTGGAAGATTTAATCGTTGTGCTCCTGTTGAATTTCGGTCAAATGGCACTTATAGGCGCTGATGCGTTGAATCAACCTGCCCTGATTATCTGATATGTACCCGATTTTCTGGACACTGTCATTTCGTGACAACTACGAGTGACTCAAGGATCGCCTTGACAAGCGGATCATCTGCCGCCATTTCATTGGTATTAACCACAACCCGGATAAAAACTCCCTCGCCGTAGCTGTTTCCGTTATCGGCATAGGCGGTAAAATATGTCTCCTCAGACCACTCGGTAGAAATATCGATCTGAGTATATGTGTTCTCACCGTATGTTGCGGTATCGCCGATCGTATACTCGCCCTTCTCGTAGGTTTGGAGATTGCAGAGGTCGATCGTGTGCTGAATCGCATCGTCCTGGCTGTAAACCATATTTTGCGTAGTAACATTAACTCTGACGGGGGTGTCATACGAACCCGTTTCGTTTATATCAATTACTATGGAGCCGTGCAGAGAGTCATCTTCATCGATGTAGAAGTCATAAACCTCGTAGCTGTAACCCTCGGGGACTGTAAACTTGACAAGGCCCGCGTCAAGGTCTGCAGGACCGTCTCCCGTGTCACCCGACTCCATTGCAGCAGGCTCCTGCACCTCCTCAGGCTGCTGAGTTTCTGTATCAGTCTCCTCAGGCTGCTGAGTTTCTGTATCAGTCTCCTCAGGCTGCTGGGACTCCGTATCCTCATTAGATGTTTCGGGCACGCTGCTTTCAGATACGGTGTCGTTTGTGTCGGTGCTACCATTGCTGCTGCTTCCACAGGCACAAAGGCTGACAACAATTGCGAGTGTCATAAGTAACGCGATAAGTTTTTTCATAAGATTGGTTCCTTTCTCAAAATAATTGTTGTTTATGGTAACGGCATCTGGTTGAGCCGTTCTATAATTCTCAGAACTTGCCGCTCCGACCGGAGCCGCCGCCGCCGGAATGTGAGCGGCTGCCGCCGGAGGAACTGCTCTCAATTTTCTGTCGCGTTTCGGTGCGATAGGTGAAGACATCGCTTTGTCCCGTCAGATTGAGATCTCCGGCGACGTAGGCGGCTGCCGTTCTCTCTTTGGCAACACTTTTCATACGCGCCCACATAATACCCACCACAAGAAATGCAAGAAACAGTGACATTCCCACCATAATTATGATGTAAAACGCGGGACTTTCCCGCACCGGTTTGCCCTCCGTTGCCTTTTGCAGATAGGCAGAACATTCCTCGATGTAGTCCTCAAAGCCGCCGTACCAGTCGTCCTCACTGAAATTATCGAGGAAAACGCTCTCGAGCTGTTCCTGCCCGTATTCGTTGAACGCATACTCGCACCGCTCGCCGTAGCAGAACATCGCCCAGTCGCGCTCTGCCATGCTGAGCAGCAGCATGATGCCGTCCCGGTTTTCACCCTCGCCCATGGTGTACTCATGGTAGATGCCGTAGGTTACCTCGAAAACATCTCCGGTACCATAATTTTGATAATCATCCACGGTGACGATGTAAACACCCACGCCGTATTGTTTGGAGACCGACTCTGCCATGGACTCAAGCTGTAAATCCTCGCTTTCGGTGAGAATCCCCGCCTCGTCCGTGACATAACAAAGCTGTGCTTCGGCAAAAGCTGTGCTCACGCAGACGGCAAGTATCGCCACAACCGCAAGCAGGGAGCAGATGAATTTTCTTTTCATAGCGTCCCCCCTCCTAACTCACCAGCCACAGCGCCACTGCCGTACAGATGGCAATGAGCGGCGCCGCAATCGCTGCATACAGCCCAAGCACTCGCTTTGTGCTTATCGGCAGCTTGCCGACAAGCTTGCCGGTCTGTCCGTTCATGGCGAAAAGGAAATCCTCTCCATTCCACTTTGTGTTCAAAAGCCAGACAGGCATCAGCGCATAATGCACCTTGCCGCGGTTCAGATGGATATCGGAAGCGCTCTCTGTGCAGCTTGTGTAGCCGGTTGCGGTATCTGCCAGAGCTTTGATGAATGAACCCTTGCAGCGTGTGTCTGCCCGTTCAAAGCAGTCTTCGGCAGACACATCGTATTTGTCAGCCAGAAAGCCGGGCAGGTACGCCGTGGAAAACGGCTTGAGCTCGGAATAATCATACGGCTCTATGGAGTCCATGTAATCGTCCGGCATCTGTGTGGATGCGTCCACCGGCACCTTTTCGAACGCAAGCTCGCCGGAACGCCACACGTCAAAATGTTCCGTTTCCGTGATTCGGTAGCCGCCGGATTTGTGCGTGTGTACGCGGGTAGCATCAAAGGTGACGCTGCCCGCGGCTTTGCCGTCGAACATCCAGAACGGGACATAAACGCCCTTCACCTCAGCAATATGGTTCTTTTTTGAAAACTCCTTCGGCAGAAGCGGCTTTTTGCCGTAGTGCTTATGAAGCGCCTTGATCGCATCTTCCTTGCTCAGCTTGAAAGGAAGAACATAGTCCGGCCTTAGTGCGCCCGCAAACTGTCCCGGAACGATGCTCGGATTTCCGCAGTACGGGCAAGAGGTCGCAGCGGTCGTGGCGTCGCATATAAGCTCTGCGCCACAGGACGGGCAGGAATAGCTCTTCATCCCGTCTGCATCGCTGTCCCAGTCCCCCTGCAGCCCCGAAAGGTCCCATTCGGATTCCTCCACCGATGACGCATCGGACTTTTGCGCTTCCTCTGCCGCGGTCTTATCCGCTTTTGCCTCCTTTTCGGCATAGAGCGCCTCGATTTCGGCAACGTCAAAGCTCGAGCCGCAGTATTCGCATTCCAGGCGCCCGGAGGCTCCCGCAAAGTGCAGCGGTCCGTTGCATGCCGGGCATTGATAGTTTGTTACCTGTGTTGACATTGATTATATCCTCACTTCCCGTTTCGGCACTGCACATACCCGTGGTCTAAGCAGAACACCGGAAACGATATGACGGCGGGCACCCGCGGCCACGAGGGAAAGCGGCTGAGCAAAAGGCCGTGCCGCTTTCCCTTTGTTGGCTTTTCCGCAATGCACAAACCTGCTAATCACCAGAAAATAAAACGCGATTCCGGCAAAAAAACACAAGTGCATACCAGAGATATTTGGTTTTCATTCGTTAATTTCCCCGCTGAATGAGGTTGCCGTTCTTGTCGGTAAACTTGCCGCAGATGATCTTGATGAGGTCAACAAGATAACCGATGCCGAACAGACCAGCTGTCAGCGTATAGAGGATGCCCGTACCGGTCTTGCCGACATAGTAGCGGTGTACGCCAAGACCGCCGAGGAAGATGCACAGCAGGAGCGTGGTCAGCCAGTTCTTCTGCGGCTCTGCTCCTGCGGGAACTTCCGGTGCAACATAGTCTTCGACCGCCTCGCCGTTCAAAAGCATTTTGACCGTTTCCGTCACATAGTCGATGTATTCGCCGCGCGCGATCGGGAGACTCACCGCCGCGCCCTTGACGCCCCGGCGCAGCACGCTGTTTTTATCGACGCGCATACCGTTGACGGTCGTTGTACTCTCTTTCACGTTCGCCATAATTTTAATATGGGATCCGTCTTTGACGTAAAGCCAAAGTTCCACATCCAGATTCGGCTCTTTCTTGAAAACGATGCGCTGTCCCGGAATACCGCCCTTGATCTCAAACGGCATCTGGAAAGCGGCGGCGCGAGCCTGAAGCTTTTCAAGTGTTTCTTCGAGCGTAGTGGAGTACGAAATGTCGAATTCACGCGGTAAAGTAGCCGACATTGCCTGTTTTGCGGTATCTGTAAAGCCTGCCATGGTTGGCCTCCTCTCTGATGTCAGGTAGATAAATGGATGTAGATTACGTTTTCGTGCGGTCTTCCGTTTTGAGAAGGTTTACTTCCGTCTACTGAACGATTCAACCATTTACTGCGCCGCCGCAGTACTCACAGCAGCCACTGGCATCCGGCGTGGTGGTTGCGCCGCAATAGGGGCAGGTGACTGCCGTCTTGGGTGCGGCTGCCTGCTCGATCTTCTCGCGCACATCCTGTCGAACCTGCATAAGAGCCTGCTTAATATCCTCACCGAGTTCTTTATTCCTGCAGTACTCGACATTGGTTTCCGGATTGCAGCCAGCCGTCATGCCCGGACGCGCCGGGGCTGGCGTGATATCCACAGAGGATGAGTTGAGCTTAAAGCGAATCTCGTCAAAATAGGGGTTGTTGACGAAAATGGTGATATAGAAGTCGTAGGAATACTCATAGCGCGGCGGATTGTAGCTGACTTCCTTGCCGTCTTTATCCTCGCGCTTGATCTCCGAACGGCTCTCATCAATATCGAGATTGCAGCCTGTTACGTCCGAGAAGTCAAGCACATCCGGGTTGGCCTCCGCAAGGTCACGCGCACTTGTTACCATGAATTTCCCCGCGTCATCATCGAGCAGTACCTTCATATTTGTGCCAAGCGTCCGCGTCGTGTGGAACGCCGACACTTTAGTCTTGTTTTCCTCCCGGTATGCAAGCTGTTCCTTGATCTCCTCAACCGTGCTTCTGCGGCGGTCTGAAAACCACGGGGACAGCTTTTTCGCGCATTCTTTGCAGAGATTGCCGTCCTCGAGCTTGCGGTTGCCGAGTAAACCGATCTTTTCACCGCAAATATCGCAATACTTCTTATCAAACAGTCCCATATTTAGAAAGCTCCCTTCATTTATTCGTTTTTTGTTTGCTCATTGCAGATCGCCATCGTCGAACGGGTCACCGCATTCGGGGCAGAATTTCGGCGGATGCGTCGGGTCAGAAGGCTCCCAGCCGCACTTATCGCACTTGTACTGCGGTACACCGGCGGGCTTTTTCGCACCGCATTCGGAGCAGAACTTGCCCTTGTTGACCGCACCGCAGCTGCACATCCAGCCATCCGCCTGAGGCTCCGGCTTCTTGGTGCCGCAGTTCGGGCAGAATTTGCCGGTGATGCCTGTCTGACCGCAGGAGCAGGTCCAACCGTTTGCCGGTGCTGCAGGGGCGGGCTGCGGAATGGTCTGTTGCATTTCCTGCTGTGCACCCATCTGATAGAGGTTCTGTGCGTTTACTCCGCCGGCCTGGCCAGCCATATTCATGCCCATAAATGCCATTGCGGGACCTGCGCTCTGGTTGGCCGCCGCAGACTGCATGGCGGCTGCCTGCGCACCCACCAGATGTGCTGCTGCACGCGTCGGATCCATGAACGCCGCGTTGCGCTGCATCTCCTTGATCATCTGTTCGTCTTCCTCGCTTGCCTTGACCGAGGATACGCCGAAGGAGACAATTTCAAGGCCGCGCAGATCGCGCCATTTTGCAGAAAGCACTTCGTTGAGTGCGTCCGCCAGCTCTGTTGTGTGGCCGGGGAGGGAAGAATAGCGAATGCCCATATCGGAAATCTTTGCAAATGCGGGCTGGAGCGCCGTCAAAAGCTCGGTTTTGAGCTGCTCTTCCAGACGATCCCGCGTGTAATCCTCTCCAACATTGCCGCAGACATTGGTATAGAACAGGATCGGGTCACAGATGCGGTAGCTGTATTCACCGAAACATCGGATGGAAATGTCAATATCGATGCCCGCGCGCTGATCGACAACGCGGAACGGAACGGGGGAAGGCGTGCCGTATTTGTTGCCGATAAGCTCCTTGGTATTGAAGTAATAGACGCGCTGATCCTTTGGAGGCTCGCCGCCAAAGGTAAAGCGCTTGCCAATATTCTTAAAGGTATCGAGAATGCTTGTCCCCAGATCTCCGGAGAAAATGGTCGGCTCGGTGGAGGAATCATAGACAAACTCGCCCGGCTCGGCGCAAAGCTCTGTGACCTTGCCCTGATCGACGATAATCATGCACTGTCCATCGGCCACCGCAACAACCGAACCGTTGGATATGATGTTTTCCGAGCCTTTGTAGTTACTGCTTCGCCCGGAAACACGGTGCATTCCCTTGACTGCCATCACATTCTCGGGGATGGATTCACAATAGAAGTATTCCTTCCACTGGTCGGCCAGTACGCCGCCGGCGGAGCCTAATGCTGCTTGAATAAGTCCCATATCTATGTACCTCTCTTTGTTTTAATTTCGGTTTATTTTGGCTTTTCTGTCGTTGTAAGCTGGTATCCTCATGCCCACGGGTCTTCACTGACCGGAGTGCGTATGCCAACGAGAACACTGGAGTATTCCCAGAGGAACCACTCGCCGGTTGAACCCTTTTGCCGCAGCTTCATGGGTCGAGGAGAATCCGCACCCGGTGTTTGCAAAAACACGCGGAGATAGCCCTGTTCAACATCCTGCGGCCTCGGGTTCTCTTTCACGTTCAGAACATACGGCACGCTCGGCTTATAGCCGTTCTGCGGCGTCGCACCGTCGAAGTATGCCAGAGGCAAATAAGGTTTCCCGCTCAGCCTGTCGCGCAGGAACTGGATGTCATACGGCGTCATGGGGCGCGGGCCGCGCAGAAGATTCATCGCCGCCGTGCCGGCTTGTTTATCCATATCGAACAGATGGGTCGCGCAGAGGAACAGCGCGCAGATCTTCTCCGGTGTTTTTTCGCCCTCGGCAAGCTCTTCAAATTCCTCCAGGCTCTGTGGGATTTTCTCAATGGTAAACGGCATATGATGTCTCCTTTCTAAAGTGTGTCTATAACGCCCGCAAGATAAGTCGGTGAGACGGATGCATAAATGAAATTATCGACCAGCTGATCCTTCACTGCCTGCCGCACATCGGCTGCAAGCATTGCATCCACATTCTCATCCACCAACAGAAGTATTTTGCAGTTTTGTCCGCTTTCGCTGCTTCGTAATTCGCTGAGAAGTTTTATCCTTTCGCCTAATTGCCAGACTCCCCGCTGGGTGACCTCCATTACCAGCACATTGGCGCAGCATGTGCGGCACAGAGAAACCGTTTCCTCAGGCTTCGCAGAGGAGTACACCAGAAAGCCGAGATTGCTGTCAGCAAGTGCCTTTGTGATTGCCTCAGCAAATAATCCGCTTTGCATATCCAACACGATCCTGCGCATAATGCTCTTTCGCCTTCTTTCTTTTTACAGCCCCGATCATAGCCGGATGCTTTTCATAATGCCCCTGCCGATTGGATAAGATGTACAATCATTTTTTCAGTCTGACCGCAGTATCCCCTCAAAGAGGCTGGTCTCGTCCTCTCCATTGACCTTAAATTCTGACTTGTCTACCGTCACGCGATAAATTGTTCCGTTCGGATCAAAGAGCTCTTCCATATCCCTGCTCAGGTAATAAACCGTCCATGCCGTATCTCTCGGAATCACTATACAGGAAGGGTCAATGATCTGAATATCCGCCATGCCGTCTCCATCCGTTCGCACAACTGCAAGATAACTGCCTTCGGGTATCACTGCCTTACCTGTCACATTTCCCTTCTGATCCACGGTATCGCACTCGATATCCTTGATTGCCCGAAATGCCGTGTCCGTTCCCGACAGATAAAGCGCATCGTCAGTCACAGGATAGCCATCACTTCCGACATGGTAGTTTTTGTAGGCGTCATAAGTGCCCAGAACGTCCACTTCATTTCTCAGTGTAAACTGCGATGGATCCGTAAATTCTTCGCCTCCCTGAATGTACTCATACCGTTCCTGTGCATCATTGTATTCGGAATATATTTTCAGGCGTACTACAGTATTTTTCTCATCGTCAAGGCTTTTGTTATCTGCGTCAACTACGCTTAAATAGCCCCAATCTCCTTCTGCACTCTGGAAGGCATAGATATAATTTTTCCCATTAACATGGACAAGATAAGAGTCTGTATCATAGCATTCCCATGATGACTCTATTTGCGTATCTCCTATGATATATACCGTTTTGTACGTCTCATATTCCTCGTATTCGGTATAATCCATTTCCATACAGATCTTTTCGCGTTCACCTGAATCTGTCAGAATGCTAAGCGGCTTGCGATATGTAACAGGCAGTGCGTAATCCTCGCAGGCTGTCATATAATGCTCGTCAAAAATCTCCGGTGCCTGATCAAAGTAGATACTTACAGCCTGTTCTCCTTGTACATAGGTACCGAGATTGTAGGTTGCAAAATAGATTGTCACGGATATGGGGTCTATCGTCCAGAGAACCTCATCTTCGGAATCAAAGTCACATTCCTTAAGTGCCTCCCCGCCATTCGTAAGCTCACCATACTCCGCTTCACTGTAGTCTCTGTCGAAAGCCTCGGATACGAGTTCTACGAAGGCATCCTTATCCTTTACTACATCGCCAAGCGTGAGCTTCTTTCCGGTTTTTGCATCGTAATTCATGCCGTAGACATAAGAATATGGATGTGCGCCGCCAAGTGCTGCATAATATTCGCAAAGAAAGCTCACAACATTACTGTCTGCCCTCAACGCCCTGGCCGTTGTTTCAATGGACATTTCATGCCATGCATCAGCATCTCCTGAATTTTCTGCAGCTTCTTCATAATCCTTCTCAAGCTGCTCCAGTAATGCTTCCTTTTGAGAGTCCATCTCACTGTTATAGCTCTCGAATACCTTGCTGAGCTCCGGGTATGCATTCTTATCTTCTTCGTCCAGATAAAATTTCGGATATCGATAAATTTCTAATCCGCTCTCCTCCAGTAAAGTATCATTCACATGCTCTATTGTGACGGATATGGGAACCACCTGCTCCACGTTTCTATCCACGTTCCCATCATCGGAACTTTCTTCAAAGCCCGTGGTTTCCTCTGTTCTGTCCGGACGGATCGACTCTGCTTTCTGATTGCTTTGGCAGGCAGAAAGCATTGCAGCCAAACCTACTGCCATCACGAAACAAAAGATTCGTCGCTTCATTTTGCTCACCTTCCCATTTAAACTTTATGTGTATTGTACCAGAATGCTTTTCTGAATACCCCCACCGATTGGATAGGTTTTCTCATTATTTTTCCGAAGAAGCCGAATTTTTTGGTGCAATTTTCGATACAGAAGAGAAAACTTGTTGCCTCTTTTGCGCCCGCATGCTACCATATAAAAGATATACAGAAGAATGGGGGAATTTGGCGTGAACAGGCCAAGAAGGAAAAAATTGCTTGCATTGCTGAGCGTCATTGTGCTCATTGCACTGGCCATGTGCATGCGGTACTTTACGATAAGCGGTGCGCTGCCCTCGCAATTCAGTTCGCTGCGCAATATAATCCATATTGCTCTGCTGACCAGCTGGGGCATTTCCCTGCATATGCGCATCATCCAGACGCAGGCGCGTCGGTATCTGCTGGCGATTGCGGTGCTGATGGCAGTGTGGCTTCTGCTCAAGATAGTCAACTATTCCATCGACAATATCGTCATAAACCGTTATCTCTGGTATCTCTACTATATCCCCATGCTGTTTATCCCCACCATCGCACTGTTTATCAGCATGTCGCTCGGCAGGGCGGAGGATTACTGCCTTCCGTGGTGGACAAAGCTGCTCTATATTCCAACGGGACTTCTACTGCTGCTCGTGCTCACAAACGACCTGCACCGGCTTGTCTTTTCGTTCCCGTCCGGTCTTATGGCGCACCGCAACTATCGGCATGAGGCGGGATACTACGTCGTACTTGTGTGGATAATGCTGTGCGCGCTGGCTGCTTTCGCCTTAATGCTGACAAAGTGCCGTATCCCGCGCAGCAGAAAAATCCTCGTGCTGCCGCTCATACCGCTTGCGCTGTCATTTGCATATACCGCCGCATATATACGCGGCTTCCGACCGGTGCTGCTGCTGGCGGGCGATATGACAGTCACGCATTGCCTGCTGATTGCTGCCATGTTCGAAGGCTGCATCCAATGCGGCCTGATTCAGTCAAATATCGGCTATAATGAGATGTTCGAGACAACTACGCTTCCGGTTCAGATAACGGACGCGGCCTTTTGCGCGCAGAACACGTCCGCCGCAATGCGGCAGCCCATGCCGCAGGATTACCTGAGGCAGATGACGGCAGACGTCGTTTCCGTTGACGGCGATACGCTCTTGAAACGGCACGCGCTGCATGACGGTTGGGTGTTCTGGGAAGAGGATATTTCCGAGCTCAACCGCATCAACGAGGAACTGGAGCTGACGCGGGACGAGCTTCGCGATACCGGCAGTATCCTGGCTGCAGAAAACGCTCAGCGCGAAAAATATCTTCGGCTGTCGGAGAAGAATCATCTGTATGACATGATGGAAACGCAGACATCCAGGCAGATCAAGATGCTGCGGGATCGACTGGCTGAAATAAGGACGACAGCGGACCCTGACAGGGCCAGAAGCCTTCTTGGGCAGACTATTATCATCGGAACCTATATCAAACGGAGGGATAACCTGATTTTTGTCGGAACTCATTGCGGCATGATCTCCGCGCAGGAGCTGCGGCTGTGCTTCAACGAGTCCATCGAGAGTCTGATACTGTACGGTGTGAAATGCAGAGCGCTCATAGACGGAGAAAGCCTGCTTACCATGGAGCAGGCAGCACAGATCTATGACCTGTTTGAAGCAGTCGTGGAGGCAGGGCTGGAATCTTTGGAATCACTCCTGATTTCCGTTGAAATCAGGGATTGGATCGAGATCAATATCTGCGTTTTCTGCAAAGAGTCCCTTTGCAGGCTGAAAGGACGGTTTCCTGCGTTGGAATGGACGCAGGATGAGGACGGGCTGCAATACTTTATGCAAAAAGCGAGGAAAATGGGGGGAGAAGTGCATGAACAAAATTAAGGAGAGCTTTGACAATCTGCCCATTGCGGTTTGCTTTTTTGACATAAGCGGCATGGTGCGGCTTATCAATCACCGAATGCACGCCATAACAAGCCTTTTGCGGAAAAATGGCGTGCAGACCCTTACAGAGATGGAATCTGCCTTGAACTCGCCGCCTGCAGGCATTTCCTGCATGAACTCACAGCTTCAGATTTACCGTTTCCCGGACGGCAAGGCACTGCGCTTCGCTCAGGAGCAGATTACAACAAAAGCAGGTC
>CAVITM010000069.1:0-10887 GCA_963645455.1 Moraxellaceae bacterium
CCGCATAGTGATGCAGACAGGCGTTGAAGCGCTCCAGAGCAAAATTTCCTTTTAGCAGGATGACATCGTGTCCGTCGATGACCACGTGGTCAAAGGAGTTGTTATCCTGGTTGGTGACCCGCAGAAGGTCACTGAAATTGTAGGAGCGGAAGTAGGGCATATAGCTCTCATAGAGTACCACCTGGTAGATGGGAGAGCTGAGACCTAATTCCATGTAGTCGATGGAAGAATTAAATTCATCGGAGGTCAGGAGATCGTAGAGCACAGTGGTTTTGGCCTTTTTGATGTACTGGGTTCGTGTCGTCTCGCGGTTTACCTGTGCGGTGATCTTTTCCTTTACAGTCAGGACGGCTTTTTCCAGCTCTTCGTCGTCAATGGGCTTGGTCAGATAGAAGGACGCCCCGAATTGCATGGCCATCTGGGCATATTTAAAATCAGAATATCCCGAAAGAATGATAAATTCGCCGTTAAATCCGTCCGTTCTCGCCCGTTCCATCAGCTCTGTTCCCAGCATGCCAGACATACGGATGTCTAAGAGCACCAGACCGGGCTGGTAGCGGGCGATCATCTCCAGGGCTTCCTTGCCGTTCCCTGCTTCTCCGCAAATGCAAAATCCCAGTTCCTTCCAGTCCAGAATGTATTTGAGACCGTCCCGGACAATTTTTTCATCATCGACAATCAGTAAATTAATCAGTTCGTGTTCCATTATTTTTCTCCATTATATTGTTCTTGGAATCTTTAAAGTAACAGTAGTGCCTTCCCCAGGCTGGCTTTTTATATGCATGTAATAATTTTCTCCGTAAAGCAGCTGGATCCGTTGGTTGATATTATACAAACCGATACTCTGGCGATCTGAGGTATCATGCTCCTGTACATGTGCCAAAAGAGCATCCAGGGTAGCCGTGCTCATGCCGGAGCCGTTGTCCTGAATGAGAATATACAGATCATTTTTTGAATCCTCTGTCTGACCGGTATGGATGCTAATGGTGATCAGGCCGTCTGTTTCCCGATCCGCCAATCCGTGTAAAATGGCGTTTTCCACGATAGGCTGAAGCAGCAGGGGAAGAATCCTGCACCCATCAGTATCGAGGGAATCTTCCACATCGATCCGGTAATTGACCTTGTCCCCAAAACGGAGCTGCTGGATGGCAAGATAAGTCCTGATATATTCCAGCTCCTTGGTGAGGGTGGTAAAACTGGTGCCGGTATTTTCCAGCACATAGCGCATGGACCGTCCCAAAAGCTTGATGGAGGTGGCCACATCCCGGTTGCCGCTGGAAAGGGCCTGCATCCGGATGGTCTCCAGGGTATTATATAGAAAATGAGGATTGATCTGGCTGGCCAGCATCTCAAATTCCATCTGCTGCTGGCGGTTGATCAGCTCCTGCTCCTTGATCTTGGCCTGATAAAACTGGGCTTCCTTGTCGTGAATCATGTTGACGGTGGATTTCAGATCCGTGAATGTGTCGCTCAGTTCGTCATCACCATTGAAATTGTCAATGATATTATAATCTCCCACACTGGCCTGGTGCATGGCGGCCTTCAGCGTACTTACCCGGCCACTGAAGTAGTTGGAAAAATACACGATAATGATTCCGGGAACGAAAAGCTCGATCATAATAATAAGGATAAAAATGGAAAGCATCCTGCGGATCGTTCCGTAAGCTTCCTCATCGATGATCTGGATAAAAATCAGGTTGTCTGTCTTGTAGGGTCTGAATGTGACATAGTTGGTCAGATAGTCAGAACCATCGATGGAAAGTGCTCCGGTATATTTGTAGAACGCCCCGGTAAAATCAGCGGGGAAGAGCATTTCTTCCTGCAGTCTGGAAAGATCCGAGGCGTAGATAATGGCATCGCCGTCGATGCTGACACAGATTTTGTGATCGGACTGTTCCAGCCGGTTGCGCAGATTGTTGCTGTCCAGCCGGATGACTAAATAGGCGCTGTACTTGCTGGAAGATACACCAATGCGGCGCACAAAAGACATTTCCTGATGGGGATCACCGATAATATTGTAGACGGTCAGCTCCGTCCAGCAGTTCCAGCGGCTGCCAATCTTTTGATACCATTCGAAGCCGTCATAGCTTGTCAGGGATGAAATATATGTTGCCTCCGGTATGTTTGGATTGTTGGTATAAATGTGGATGGAGGAAACGGCAGCAGTTGTGTTAAATACAGATTCCAGAGATGCATTCAGCGCCTCCAGATCGAGAATATCTGAGGAGCTGATCTCATCAGAACCGAAAATGGTGGTACATTGCCGGTTGTCGATCAGTGTCTGGGAAGTGTTGTAAATCGTCGTGGTAATATCAAAAAGGACAGAATTTACCCGTATTCCGTCTGCCGTAATGAGCGACTCGTAGTGTTCGGTCATTTGTTTCCGGATATAGGCAATAGAAATAATGCCAAGAACCAGAACCGGGATAATACAAGTCAGTAAAAAAATCCGCAGAATCTGACTTTTGACATGGGAATGCCTGTTAGAATGAATGTGTAGAATTTTCATGATCCATGCCTCATAAATTTAATCAATCGGAAATTTCTTTGGCAAAAAATCTATAATAACTATAGTATAAAATATCTAAAAATGCCAGTACCAAAAATCAAACTGTTTTTTTATACTTAGGCTACAATCGGAAGTTTTAAAGGAAAAAATAAAAAAAGCAGAGAGGAAAGGACTATGAAATTCAATAACGGATGCTGGCTTATGAAAGAGGGTTGTGCCTGTTTTTCTCCGGCAGAGGTATATTTCTGCGAGATTAAAAGGGACAAGGTGGTGCTTGTGGCACCGACACATAAGATCGAGAAAAGAGGGGATACCCTTGGAGGAGCAAATCTGACCATTGAGATTACGACGCCCTGCCCGGAAGTGATCCGGGTAAAAACCTATCATTACAAGGGCGTACTGCGTGATGCGCCGGAATTTGAACTGAATCTGCCCGGGCAGGATGGGGCTATTGATGCAGTGGAGCAGGACGGAAAGGTAATTGTCACCAGCGGCAATACAAGACTTGTGATTGACGAGGAAACCTGGTCCATGACCTATTACGATGGTGATCGAAAGCTGTGCAGCAGCAAGGGAAAAGATCTGGCCTATATAAAGACAGACTGGCACGGAGATGCCTATGTCCGGAGTACAGACAAAAACTCTTATATGAGGCAGCAGCTGTCCCTGGGTGTGGGGGAGCTGATCTATGGTATGGGCGAGCAGTTCACACCCTTTACAAGAAATGGGCAGTCTGTGACGATCTGGAATGAGGATGGCGGAACATCCACAGATCAGTCCTATAAGAATATTCCGTTTTATATTTCCAATAAAGGCTATGGCGTGTTCGTCAATCACACCGATCAGGTGGAGTTTGAGGTGGCCAGCGAATCAGTGGCCAGGGTAGCGTTTTCTGTACCGGGAGAGAGTCTGGATTATTTCCTTTTCAACGGACCATCCATGAAGGAAGTCTTGCAAAGATACACAGACCTGACGGGAAAACCTGCACTTGTGCCCCGGTGGACCTTCGGACTCTGGCTGTCTACCAGTTTTACGACAAATTATGATGAAAAGACGGTCATGAGTTTTATTGACGGCATGTTAGACCGGGGAATCCCGCTGAAGGTATTTCATTTTGACTGCTTCTGGATGAAGGATTTTCACTGGTCAGAGTTCCTGTGGGATGAGCGGGTATTTCCGGATCCGGAGGGCATGCTTTCCCGAATCAAACAGAAGGGATTAAAAATCTGCGTGTGGATCAATCCTTATATCGCCCAGGCATCCGCCCTGTTTGATGAAGGAATGGAACAGGGATATTTTCTGAAAAAACCGGATGGCTCTGTCTGGCAGTGGGATATGTGGCAGCCGGGAATAGCCATTGTGGACTTCACCAACCCTGCGGCAAAGAAATGGTTCCAGGAAAAACTTGGCGCGCTGGTAGATATGGGCGTGGATTGCTTTAAGACAGATTTCGGCGAGCGGATTCCTGTGGATTGCGTCTATTTCAATGGAATGGATCCGCAGAAAATGCACAATTACTATACTTACCTGTATAACCAGGCTGTGTTTGAACTGCTTCAGGAGAAAAAAGGCCAGGAGGAAGCCGTACTTTTTGCCCGCTCTGCCACAACCGGCGGGCAGAAATTCCCGGTACACTGGGGCGGCGACTGCTGGTCTGACTATGAATCCATGGAAGAAAGCCTGCGGGGCGGACTGTCTCTCCTGCTTTCGGGATTTGGTTTCTGGAGCCATGATATCGGCGGATTTGAGCATACATCCACGGCAGACGTATATAAGCGGTGGTGTGCATTTGGATTGCTGTCAAGTCACAGCAGGCTCCACGGAAGCACCTCCTACCGGGTGCCCTGGGTCTATGATGATGAGGCAGTGGATGTGCTTCGGACATTTACACGGCTGAAGGCGTCTCTGATGCCTTATTTGTGGGCAAAAGCGGTGACTGCGCACCAGGAGGGCATTCCGATGATGCGGGCTATGGTGCTGGAGTATACTGCAGATAAAATGTGCAATTATCTGGACAAACAATACATGCTGGGCGAGGGACTGCTGGTGGCGCCTATCTTTAATGAAGAAGGAATCGGCGAGTACTATCTGCCGATGGAAGACGGACTTTGGACTGATTTCTTTACCGGAGAGCGGCAGGCCGGTGGCCGGTGGTACAGCAGGGCATACGGCTATGAAGAGATTCCCTTTATGGTCAGGCCCAATACCATTCTGCCTTTTGGCGCAAAGGATGACAGACCGGATTATGATTATGCCGATGGCATTACTTATCGGATTTATGAGCCTAAGGGTGATAGCAGTGCATGGATTTATGATGCGGATCAGAATATCGTTGCGGGCATAGAGGTTTCCGAGACGGAAGAGGGCCTGTTTGAGATCCAGGTACAGGGTAAAGGCGACAAAGCATTTTCCATTGAAATCTATGGAAGAAAGATTGTATCTGTCCAGGGCGCACAGTTATCAGAACAACTGTTAACACAAAATAGCGGAGTAAGGCTTGAGGCATGTGAGAAGCACATGACCTGCCGGATGGAGATGGTATAGGACGCGATGGAATTAGAAAAGAAGATCGATCTATTAATCGGGCAGCTTACCATAGAAGAAAAGATCACCATGGTGCATGGCGCCGGACTTTTCCGGACAGGTGCAGTGGAGCGGTTTGGCATTCCGCCACTTTTCATGTCAGATGGCCCCATGGGCGTGCGGGCGGATTTTCGCGACGCAGAATGGATCCCTGTGGGAACACCGGCAGATGCTGTCACTTATTGTCCCAGTAATACCGCCATTGCCATGACATGGAACAGAAGTCTTGCCGGTGAGGCAGGAAAAGTGCTGGGACGGGAGGCCAGAGGCCGTGGAAAAGATGTGATCCTAGGCCCCGGAATCAACATCAAGCGCAGTCCGCTGTGCGGGAGAAATTTTGAATATTTCAGTGAGGATCCTTATCTCATCAGCGAGCTTGCAGTGCCGATGATCCAGGGCATTGAGGAATCTGATGTGGCGGCATGCCTGAAGCATTTTGCCTTGAACAATCAGGAGACGGAACGCCTCTGGGTCAATGTGGAGATTGACGAGCGGACCCTGCGGGAGATTTATCTGCCGGCCTTTGAGGCAGCAGTAAAAGAAGCCCATGTGCGTTCCGTGATGGGCGCCTACAATCTGTTCCGGGGGCAGCATGCCTGCGAGAATGAAGCGCTGCTCTCCCGGATTCTCCGGAAAGAGTGGGGCTTTGACGGAGCCGTGATCTCGGACTGGGGAGCTGTGCACCATACCGCTGCAGCCGGCCAGGCACCGCTGGATATTGAGATGTCCGTGACACCGGATTTTGATGAATATTGTATGGCAAAGCCGCTGATAGAGGCGATCCGTGACGGACAGGTAGAAGAGCGTCAGCTGGACGAGAAAGTGCGAAATATTTTAAGGCTTATGCTAAGGATCCATAAGATCACACTGGAGGAGAAAAACCAGCGTGTAGTGGCCGTTCGTGATGAGAAACGAAGCCGGGGCAGTTATGATACTCCGGAAAATCGGGCAGCCACCCTTGCAGTAGCGCGGGAATCCATCGTGCTGCTTAGAAATGAGGATCACAGATTGCCGCTGGATGAAACTAAGGTGCGAAAGCTTCTGGTCATCGGACAGAATGCGGTCACTGCCCATGCCCTGGGCGGCGGCAGTGCGGAGATCAAAGCATTATATGAGATCACACCGCTGCTTGGCATTGCAAAATATCTTGGGGGCGAATGCCGGGTGGATTATACACCGGGTTATTACATTCCTCCCAAAGAGGAATCAGATGTCAACTGGCAGGAAAAGAGCTTGATGGAGTCAGAAAAAAAGGAGACTCAGGCCCAGACAGAGGTTTCCCGCAAGGCAGAGGAGTACCGGCAGGAAGCACTGCGGCTGGCCGGGGAGTATGACGACATCATTTTTGTAGGTGGCCTTAGTCATGAACAGGATGTGGAGGGGCAGGACCGGGAAGATATCCGGCTCCCTTATGAACAGGATCTTCTCATCAGCCAGCTTTTGGAGCAGCACCCGGATATGCCCGTTGTGATGATGGCGGGAAGTCCGGTCTCCATGGAGGCATGGTCAGAAAAAGCAAAAGCGATTCTCTGGTGCGGCTATTGCGGTATGGAAGGTGGAACCGCTCTGGCAGAGATCTTATTTGGCAGGGAAAATCCTTCCGGAAAACTGGCAGAGACATTCCCGTCCATTCAGGGCGGTTATCTGGGGGATGCTCACACGCCGAAGGAACAGTTCCCGGGTCGCCCTCTTACAGAGGAAGAGTCCGCCCGTATGGATGCCCATCTCACAGAAACCTACAGCGAAGGTCTTTTTGTAGGCTACCGCTATTATGAGAAATATTCTGTGCCGGTGCAGTTTTGCTTTGGACACGGATTGTCTTACGCTACATTTGACTATTCGGATATGCAAGTGCAAAATAATGAAAAGGGTCCATGCAGCGTGGCGATCACCATCACAAATACCGGAGATCGTGAAGGCAGTGAGATCGTTCAGATTTATGCAGGTGCAGAATCTACTGGACCGAAAGAACCGGTAAAAGAACTAAAGGGTTTTGCAAAAATATCCCTGCAGCCCCAGGAAAGCCGCCGAATCACCATCCCCTTGCATGGGCGCACATTTATGCATTACAGCGAAGAACACATGCAGTGGGAGCGTGACGGTGGAGCCTGGATCCTCTATGCGGGGGCTTCGTTGGAGGATATTCGCTGCAAGGTGTGGTGTTGATCCTTATATTTATATATTGATGAACGGTAACAGTTCAGCACAGGCTGAAGCACTTGCTGCTGAAGCCGTACAAAAAACGTATAGTTTGAAAAGATTCGGCGATTTTTAAATGCGACAGCATTGCCGAGACAAAAAGCAGCCCCGTTAAATCGGAGCTGCTTTGCATTTTACAGATCGTTTTATTCAGAAATCACTTCACTTCAATCACAGCCCTAACCGTCTCAAATTCATCTGAAGATACTGTCAGGGTGCAGTTTCCGGATTCATATCCGCTGCGGATGATGGCTGTAGCCCGGCCCTGATAGGATGTGAATGTTCCGGCTGTGTAGTTCTCCTCGGTGATGGGGTTGGAGGAACCGAAGGCATCGAGTGTTCCGGCTCCTTCTACTGTCGCATGAAGCTTCACGGCAGCATCCGGCACAACAAGCCCGTTTTCGTCCACTACTTCAACTGCCACATAGGAGAGGCTGTGTCCGTCTGCCTGAATGAACGTTTTCTCCGGGCGGAGCACAAGCTTTGCGGGCGCACCGGTTGTAACCAGGGTGTCTGTGGAGACGAGTTCACCATTTACGAAGCTGCGTGCCTCCAGGGTGCCGGCTGCATAGTTGATATCAAATAAGAAGGACTTGGGCAGGTCGGCAGCCAGGCGTTCTCCGGCTTTGCAGGTTCCTACCAAAGCACCATTTAGGTAGAGCTCTACGGTATCTGCATTGGAGAAGACAGCTGCCTGAACCGGTGCGCCATTCGGACATGTCCAGTTCCAGTTCTTTTTCACATCCGTAAATCCCCACATACTGATCAGTTCCGTCTTGCCGAACACATCCGGACTGTAGGAGTACAGGTATGTATTTTTGCTTCCCCAGATGACACTGCGGTAATCTCCCTGTGGAAGAATCTTTCCGTTGATATCCACATCCGCATCGTTGGCAAGTCTCCAGGGGAATGCAGAACTGTGTGACATTAAGGCGTAGGGCCCCGTTTTGACCATGGGATCATCCGGCCCCACGAAAACGGATTTTCCGATTCCGGCTTCTCCAAGATAGTCAAAAGCAGTCCAGGTGAAATCCCCGATCACATAAGGCGTGCGCTCTACCATAGGCCAGCGGAAACCGATTTCCTTCGGGTAGTTTTCAGAACCCAGGATAACACGTTCCGGGTACATTTCGTGATCCGGCGGATATTTGTCCTCCATGTAGTTGTAGCCTACGATATCGAGGCCGTTGGTGAAGGCTTCGGAGTAATTTTCCCAGCTGGTATCGTTTCTGCCATAATCGGCGTTCTGAACGGATCCGTTTTCTGTGTCTGCCTGCTGGGCGTTCTGGATCATTTCAGCTAATTTTTTCATATTTTCTGCAGTCAGATCATCATCAAGACCACTCCAGTAAGAGCAGATGGCATTGGAGATTGGACGGCTGGGATCCAGAGAACGGGCTTTTTTTGCAAGTCTGGTAGCCAGTGTGTAACCGTTGTTTAATCCGCCGCGCTCCGGAATCTCATTTCCGGTAGACCAGATGACGATGGAAGGATGGTTGCGGTCCCGCTTCATGAAGGCTGTAATGTCTTTTTCCCAGTCAGTTTCAAAGAACATATTGTAATCGCCGGGCTGCTTCATAATCCCCCATGCATCGAAGGCTTCGTCAAAGACATACATACCGATGCGGTCGCATGCTTCCATCAGGGCAGAAGATGGCGGGTTGTGGGTGGTACGGATGGCGTTGAAGCCGATTTTCTTTAAAATGGAAAGCTTGCGGTACTCTGCGTCGTAGAGGGAGACTGCACCCAGCATACCGTTGTCGTGATGCAGACAGCCACCTTTTAACTTCACGGTTTTGCCGTTGACCTGCAGGCCGTGGTTGGCATCGGCTGTCACGGTCTTTATACCGAACAGTACAGATGTCTCATCAACGGTGTTTTCCTCGGATGGAACAAAATGAGTCTTGAAAATACCCAGGTCAGTGACTTTTGCATGAAGCTGATAAAGGTTCGGAGTTTCGACGGACCAGAGATCCGGATTATTTAAAGTCAGATTTACATAAGCAGTATCTGTGGTATTGGGATTGACCTGTATTTTTTGTGTACGGCTTAAAAGTACTTCGTCACTTCCATCCTTTGTAAGAAAAACTTCCACGAGAGCCATTTTGTTTTCCAGAGTCTCGTTTTGAACTTCCACTTCTGTGTGCAGATAAGCACAGGATGCAGAGCCATCCGGATTGTATTCGATATTTTTTGTATAACCGAAGATGCCATGATCTGCAATATGGAGCTTTGGCACATGAATGAGTTCTACGCCACGGAAGATCCCGGCACCGGTGTACCAGCGGGAGTTTGGCTGCATACTTGGATTGACGGTTACCGTTACGTTATTTTCCCTTCCAAAATAAATGTATGGAGTGATGTTGACGGAGAAGGGAATGTATCCGTTGTGCTGTAAGGCAGCTTTTCCACCGTTTATATCGACAGTGGCATTCATCATCACACCGTCGAATTTAAGGTAAACCTCCTCCTTGCTCCAGTCAGCGGGAATCATGACCTGTCTGGTGTAGTGTGCGACGCCCTCTGTAAAAAATCCGCTGGCAGGACCGGCAGCAGCGTCTTTTGTGACCGCACTCTCGATCATGTAATCATGAGGAAGATTTACTTCCTTTGCAGTGATGGGTGCCCCAGGCATCTGGAAGCCGGTGCGGATCCCGTGGTCGAATGTCCATTTCTGGTCTAAGCTTTGATTTCTCATAGAATAACCCCCTGTTGATCGCTAAAATTTACGTAAATGTTCAGAGTCAGCTCAAAAATGCTTTGCTCTGAATAATTATAGGATATCTCCCAAACATAGAACTGACAAGGACTGAAAAAATTGATATAATGGAAAAAAGGGACGAAATGCACGATAAAAGATAATAAGGAGCAGGAGCCAAACATTGGAAGAAATGCAGAAGATTTCTGATAGAGTACAGAGCATCAGGAAAACAGGAAACAAAAGATGGCAGCAGGGCCAGTACGACGATTTGCCCGTGCTGGATGAAAAAAGCTTCCGGTCATTAACCGGTGACCGCAAGGTGACAGAGAAGCTGTCTGCGCTTCTGATCATTTATGGGGCAGACGGGACGGAGCAGAGCTTTAGTTCTGCAGGAAAGCGGAAGGTGACAAGGGAACTGCCGAGACTCGGATGGTTTCATAAGCATGAGTATGTGGAGATCCTGTACGTGATTGAGGGAACTTTTACCCAGGTTTTGCTGGGGGAGGAGATCCGGTTTGGACAGGGAGAGTTCGTCATCACCGATCAGAACTGCGAGCATGCGGATTACATTGAACCGAAGGATGCGGCAGTGCTGTTCCTTCAGATCCGGGCAGATTATTTAGAACATCTGCTTCGCACCTATGACAGTGGGGATGAATTGCAGCAGTTTCTTTTTCATGCCCTGTGGCGGCAGAAAAAGGAGCAGAGTTTCCTGGAATTCAAGCGGACCGAGCAGTATGAGCCGGAATATTTGTTAGACCGGTTGATGGCAGAAGATCTGTCCAATGAGCCCGGCAGGGACGCCATCAAGGAAGGGCTGATGATCAGGCTTTTGTACCATCTGTGCAGAGATTATTCCATCCAGCTGCATACGGACAGCCGGGAGAGTCGGGAG
>CAVITM010000070.1:0-10847 GCA_963645455.1 Moraxellaceae bacterium
TTAATGCTTATAAACAAGAATGTATTGAGTGTGGTGTAACTTACTATGAAGATATTATTAAGGCTGTTAATGAAGTGTTTGATAATTTTAATATGCCGACTCAAGATTTTGTTTTATTCTTTCATTCTGGTTATTCTAAGTGGCATCAGACTGCCTCTACGATTTATCTTGTCGAAGATACGGGATACCACAAATACTACGCCTTAAAAAACGTACCTGAATTATAAGGCTGTTTCAATTTATACTAAATTGTACTAAAATTACACCAGATTGAAATTATTAAAACATTGCGTAAACACTAAGTAAATTCACACCATAATATTAAATAATTATTAAATACTTACTTAAGTGTTGCGTAAACTAATGTTGGGTGAATTAAAAACGGCAAAAATTCAACATTAGTTACACATGGCTTACAATGTAACTATCTTTATAACAATGTAACTATCTTTATAATCTGAATTATTATAATCTGAATTATTATAATCTGAATTATTATAACATATCCTCTATCCCTATATTAATCTACTAAATGAAAAGAGGTAATTTTTATGCCGGAATATAATATCCCCCCCTACCCGCATATTTGACAACAATAGTAGCAATAATAACAACAAAACTGGAGAAAAAAATGTGAAACAGCCTAAGCGTAAAAGAGGCAGACCTAAGAAAACTGCTATTGTATCTAATGTGAATGATAATTATGTGGATAACTCTGTGGAAGTTGTGAATAATTCTGAAATTGTAGGTTCTGTAGGAATTGTAGGATCATTGCTTACTGCAAAAGATGAAACTTCTCCTTCTACTATAGAAAATACTTCTCTCATTATAAAGAAAAAAACCTCCCCTAAAGACCTAAATCAAATCTGTATGGCTTGTGGGAAATATATCCCCGACACTCCAGATAAAATTAATTTGGCTATGTTTTTAGATGCTGCACCTTATAAATTCAATACTGTTTTGAACGAGAAAGGCCGCATTATCCTTTGTCATGATTGCCATGACCATTTGATTGCCATTGTTGATAAAGAGTTAAAGAAAATAGGCTGTAAACAAAAATTTGAATAATATTTTAATAATATAATAGAGGTCCTTAAGAGCGTGATTTTAAGGGCCTCTTTTTTGCCCCCCTTTGATTTTCTTCCTTTAGTTTTACATAGTTCTTGACATTGTAGCACTTTTCTAGTATATTTATATTAAAGAAGTTCTCCGTAAATTAATTCTATTTTACAAAAGGAGTAAATTTAAAATGGACGAAAATAAAAATACCGTCTCTATTGAAGATGAAATCTTTGAAGATTCTGTCAGCGCTCTCGAAAATGAAATTAATGTCGAAAACGATAGTGTTGAAGATCCCAACTTCCTTACTCCTATGAAGGCTATCCGTGCTAAATGCTTAGACTGTTGTTGCGGTCAATATGGAGAAGTAAAAAATTGTACTTGTACTAATTGTCCTTTGTATAACTTTAGGTTGGGGAAAAACCCTAATCGCAAGAATACTAGAATAATGTCTGAAGAGCAAAAGCAAGCCCTAAAAGGACGTTTGGCTAAAGCTCGTGCTGCTAAAAGAAAAATCGTAGAAAACTGAAAACCAAAAACGTAGAAAAACTCTTGAGTTATCATTAGGTAAATTTTTGGAGCCTGTCATTGATAAAACTAGTTCAGTGACTCTCTGAAATAAAAACACTTAATGTTAACTCAAGAGTTTTTTGATAGAAATAAAATATTGGGGTTGAAAAAGTTGAAGCTGAGAAAAGTGAATACAGAATGTTGAGAAAAGTGAATTTAGAATAATGAATTGGAATTTGAGGAAATAGGAAGCTTGTGAAGGAGTTGTGAACTAGTTTAAAAAGGGTTGAGGGAAATTTCTGAAAATAAATTCTGAAAATTTTTCTCAGAAAATAAATTCGCTGAAAATAAATTCGCTGAAAATAAATTCGCTGAAAATTTTTCAGTTTTTTAAAGCGTTTTCTTCTGAAAATTTTTTGCGTTGTAGACAAAATTGCTCTGAATGGCAGTAAATGCTCTCTTGTGCCGCAAAAATAAAAACGTGACCGAACAGTGAATAAATGTGAGCGAACAGCGATATCAATCAAATGTCGATGCCGATTATACAAAGATCGAAAACACTGGCGTTTTTGTGTTTTCTTTAGACTTTAAAAAATGGCGCTCTCGCGGAAAAGAAAAAATCTCCCTTGTTTGTAAGGAAATATCTCCCCTGTTTAGAGGAAATATCTCTTCTTGGTTATTCTAACCCACCCACCCTACCAGAAAAACCAAAAAGAACTATAATTTAATTGAGGTTATGAGGAACAGGAGGATCTAAGATTTTAGCAGTGTCTCTCACAAAACATTTAAGCTCTTTTCTAACTTCTAAAATAGGAGTGACTGTTTTGTAAGACAAGCATTTAATCTCAGAAGCTGTAAGCACATGTTTGTCTTTAAGCTTTGCTTTGAGTTCACGAAGTTCTCGCTTCTGTTTTCGCCTTTGAACGCTTGAAGAGTGTTTAAGATAGATTTTTTGCGGTTTTTGTAAAACTGAAACGAGAGAAGAACCTGATTCTGGAGTGACAATTTCTGGTTTTGAAATTTCTGGAACAATTTCTGGTTCTGAAGCAAAGATTGGACCAACCGGGACATTGTGCCCCGGTTGGTTTGAAGAGCCAGCAACGGTATCTTCATTTGATTTTGCTAGCTCTTTTTCTTTTTGTTGTTGAAGCTGCTGCTCTTCTTTTTTGGCTATTTTTATTGCTAAATACCAACCTCCATAAATCGTAGTAAAGGCAGCAATAGCAAAAAAACGAACATAAGAGACTTCCCAAAAAAGAATTGCTATGATAGCAATAAAATTAAGCATTGTTATTTTTACTACCTCCTTTTTATCGATGATGCATGATAAACAAATATACAAAAATTACCCAAACTGAAAAGCAAAAGACATATCCTCTGAACACCATACCAACCACCTCCTTTCATGACAAACCTTGAATATAATATATCACTCCTTTCTGTATTTCTCAAGGCTTATCGGTGATTAATGCTGCTTAAAGACAACAGCACCCAAATCCTTGCGCCAGCATTTACCGCACATAGAACAGGTGATGGTCTTATCCTTCTGATTGGGACAAGTCTGATACTTTTCAGGGAGAATGGGAGTCTTTTCAGAATCCTTGAACTCTACATAAGCGACAGGCAAATGGTGGGGATTCAATACTTTCCAATCCCTATCCCAAGCAGAAAAAATAATGTTCAGGTTATCAGGGAGATTGCCATTGTTGTCAATCCACTGATTCACCAAGAAATACTTTTTCGTGAACGCCATAAATTTCATTTCAGAAAACTTCTTTGCGGTTGTGACCATACCCTCAACGAAAGCATAATCAGGTAAATCACCAGCGTCAAAATAACGACACTTGGGAAGTCCGCAATGAGCCAGCTTGAACTGAACCTGATTCCAAAAATCAACAGGGTCTTTATGATACAGCCGATAATTACGATAATAAGCGCCCTGAACTGTCGCCATCTGCTGAGTACCTTTCATACAATAACAACCAGTTTTCTTGCACGGAGCATCCTCACGACAAGTAATAACGGGAAATGCGAGGTCAATCACCCCGCATCCAGTTTTGGAATTCTTAGTGGTCATGTGAACCTCGTTAGACGCCATGGATAGATGCTCGATGTACTCCTCACGAGACATGGTGATTTCCTTCTTCTGAGCGTTCTTCTTGGACATAATAGTTACTTCCTTTCAGAGTATATTCAAATAAAATGATATTTCATGATACCCAATCTGACACAACATATGGTGCAATATTATATTATACAAGCACTATATATTGACTTGTAATTGAATATCGTCTTATTTCAATAAGCTACTTTCAGTAGGTTTAAGCGACAAATAAGCGACAAATTTTAGCCGTCCGAAAGGGCGGTTTTTCTTTTGACTGTTCATTTTGCCTGCCGGAACAATGCCATATCAATGGCCTGCATTGCCTTTGCTTCACTTTCGGCGAACACATGACTGTATGTGTCAAGCGTGGTTTTCGTCGTGCTGTGACCTAACCTGTCGGCAATGACACGCGCCGCAACGTCGGAGTTAATCAGCAATGAAGCGTGCGTGTGACGCATGGAATGCAGGTGCAAATCCTGCGGCAAGTCCGTTCCCGCAATAATGCGTTTCAGCTTGTTGTTCATGTTCGTGACGAGATAGAAACCGCCGGACTTGTTTGTAAAAACCAAATCGGCATTTTTCCATTTCCCGCCCATTTTGAACCGCTGTTCCGCCTGCCTTGCCCTGTGCTGTTTCAGCAGACCGACAATGTATTGCGGCAACACAATTCGGCGCGTACTGTCCGCCGTTTTCGGGCTTTGCCGGATATATTCGCCGTTGACCTTTACAAGCGTATGACGGATAAACAGCATTCCCGTTTCAAGGTTTATATCTTCCCAATACAAAGCGGCAAGTTCACCCGCACGAATGCCGGACGCAATCAGCAAATTTATAATGACTTCAAACTGAAAATCGTCCTGCTTTGAAAGCAGTTGCAGCAGTTCATGACATTGCGCTTCATTGAGATATGCGGCGGGTGCCGTGTCTACTTTCGGCGGCGTTACCAACTTGCACGGATTACGGCGCATAATTTCCTTTTTGACCGCTGCCGTGAATATTGCCGACAGGTTCAATTTCAGCTTGTTCGTTGACGAGCCGGAAAGACCTGCTTTTTTCGTCCTGTCGTCGAATACACTTTCAAGTTTCATATCGAGCGCAGCGGCGAGTTTTTCAGCCGTGGCGCGGCATACCGTTCCGCCCCGCAGCAGGGTGTAAAGCGTGGTTCGGTTTATGCCTGCCTTTTCCGCCAAATCGTCCCGCTTGATACCGTCACACAGGGACTTGTCTTTCAGGCTGAATGACTGTTCCATGTTGCCGCTTTTCTGCAAGTCCGCAAACAACCTGTCGAGCATGGGCGGCGTGATGTTTTTCAGCTTTTCCCGCCCTATGACGGGGATAACGTGGTCATAAATGCCCTTGCGGTAATTCACAAGAATATTCGGTTTCAGCGTGGACGGCGCAACCGTGGAATAATACCATTCCGCAAGTTCGGCGAATGTTCTGTTTTCGTCAAGGGCAACATAGCCCCGGATTTTTTCTTCCCATACCGCCGCATACTGCTTTGCGAGTTTTTCCGCCTTGCCTGCCGTCACACCGTCCGGCGGGCGGAATGTTGTTGTTTTCTTGCGCTGCCTGCCCTGTTCGTCATAACCCATGTATGCGGTTATGGTGAACGTGTCGCCGCGCTTTCTGATACTTGCCATTTAATCGCCCCTTTTTCTATTGGTATATATTTCTTTCAAGTCTTTCGACAGGAAATTCATAAAGTAGTCATTCAGAACCTGCATTGCTTTCCATGCGTAAAATTCGCGTATATCATCTTCACTTTCCGCGCCGTTCTGCTGCCAATATGCCGCACGTTCCAATGTGGTATAGAAGTCTTTGTCCGACAGCAGGCAGTCAAGCAGCGGCAGCATATACGGACTATCTTCAAAATAGCCGTCGTTTACAAGCCGCAAGTTCTGCACCGTTGTTTCGGAAAGGCCGAGCATATCCCGGACGGGCTTGTTTTCGGGCTTTCTGCCTGTAATCATATAATCCGCCGTCACCCCGAAAAAGTCCGCTATACGCAATAGCTGTTCACAGTTCGGCAGGCTTTCCCCCGTGCAGTACAGGGAAACCGTCTGCGGCCGAACACCCAAATAGCTCGCAAGTTCCTTTTGCGTAACGGGCACATTGGTTTTCGGGCTTTTCATCATGAAGTCACGCAGCGTTGTTGCAAACAGCGCATTGTACTTGTCAATAGATGTTTCACTTGCTTTTGTCATTCCGTTCACCCCTTGAATGTCGTTTTGATTGAACATGATTTAAGGCACAAGCGCAGGCGTTGACTTGCTGCGCCGTGCTTGCTATAATCATTATAGACAATCGAAAACGCATTGTCAAGGCTAAAGGCAAAAATGCCGGACGTAACATTCCCGGTCACTTCAAAAGAAGCGAACTGCGGGAGAAGTCTATCCAAAAGAGAGGGGCGAACGAATGGGAAAGAGATACACCGACCGAACACAGCAAAGAGCGAACCGACGCAAAAAGCACCATGAAGAAAAACTGGAACGGCGCAACTGCTGCGGAATTAAAGACCTGACGCCATATAATGCCGTGCAGCAGATACGCACGAACGGCAAGGCAGAAATCGCATTGCGCTGACAATAAAGACAACCGCCAAACGGTAACAGCCGCAGGCGGTTTTTCTATACCCATTTTTAAGGAAAGAGAGGGGCGCGGACATGGAGAAACCCGCACTGACAATAAAGGAAACAGCAAAAGAATTTCAGTTCCCGGAATACGCAATCAGAACCCTTGTAAAGCGCGGGGCGTTCCCCGTTATTCAAGTGGGCAACCGCTGTTATATCACAAGGGACATTTTCGCGGAGTATTTGCAGAAAGGCGGCGAAACATATGCTGCTGCACGTTGACAGGGTAAAGTTCAAAGTCAAGCCGACGGGCGCGGAAATCGGCGGCATTAAGTCCCGGTTTACCAAATCGGCAAGTATTAAGGACGTGACCGCAAAACAGCTTGCCGACTGTCTGACCGCCGGACAGACCGATAATTTACAGCCCCATTTTCGTCTTGACAATATATTTCGTTTTCTCTAACTGCTAATAAAATTGGTATGGCTTTGATACATTCAGGGTATTTAGCCAAAATTGCTTCAAAATCTGCTTCAACATTTTTTGAACCGACAAGCGAATTAAGAATATTTATTTCAATCTTTAGGCGTTCGGCATTCTCATAGACCTTTTCAAAATCAGTGTAATAGCCATATCCGTTGATCGACTGCCGGAATGTCGAGAGCCACTGCGAAAAATTGCGTTTATTCATTCGTTTTTCAGCCTTTCTATCGACAACTTTATATATTCTGTATTATTATCAATTCCTATATATTTGCGCTTTAAGTGTTTACAGGCAACACCTGTGGTTGAAGAACCACAAAATGGATCTAAAACAATATCTCCTTCCAATGTAGAAGCTAAGATAATACGTTCCAACAAATAAAGCGGTTTTTGCGTCGGGTGCTTTCCAAAACGCTTTTCGGCAAATGGAGTTAAAGGACCCGTCCAAACATCTTTCATTTGTTTACCGCCGTTTATTTCCTTCATTAGTTCGTAATTGAAGAAATGCCGTGCGCTTTTATCTGCTTTCTGCGCCCAAAGTACTGTTTCTGTGCTGTGCGTAAAGCAGCGACACGCCATGTTTGGCGGCGGGTTCGTTTTTTGCCATGTTATGTTATTAATTATCTTGAAGCCTTCCTGTTCAAGTGCCACACCAACGGAATAAATATTGTGCATGGTGCCGCTGATCCAAATAGTGCCATTGTCTTTTAGCACGCGACGGCATAATCTGATCCAACGCCTGTTAAAAGCGTGTTTGTCATCAAACCCGCCGATTTTATCCCACTCACCTTTATTAACAGATACGACTTTTCCGGCACTGCAAGTTATACCGTCATTTGAAAGAAAATATGGCGGATCGGCGAATATCATGTCAACTTTTTCAGGCAGCATTTTTTCCAATGCTTCAAAAGTGTCTGAGAGATACAGCACTGCATTGGTATCAGCATAACAAGGCTTTATACCTTCAAAGAATTTTCCCATATCAATAATTAGTTATCAGGACTTCTTTTCCTGTTCGTTTGTTAGCATTTCTGTTAATCATACGCTTTACATCAAGCGACTGTATGTTGTAGCCGCTATATAATTCTCGCACTAAAGGAACGTCGTTGTTTGACAACATCACTTTTGCGCCAATCTTATCCAACCGCCGGAATAACGCAGCTAACCGTTCGTGATCTGCAAGAGAAAAACCGTCCATTGTATAATCCGTAAATGACGCTGTAACACTTTCGGGAACATAGGGACTATCGAAATATACAAAGTCACCCGACAAAACCCCATCACAGGCTTTTTCAAAATCAAGACAGGTTATTGAAATATCCGCCTTTTGCAGATATTCGGAAATCGCCCTGACATTTTCTTCATCAATAGACTTTCCGTTGACCTTGTTGTTGTACGGAACATTGAATAATCCCTTGCTGTTAACACGATACAAGCCGTTAAAGCAATGTTTATTAATCCATATCATAAGCGCAGCGCATTCAGCATCAAAGTCACGGTTAGAAATTTTGGCGTTGTATTGCTCTCTGATTGCATAGTATAACTCTTTCGTACAAGGTTCGGCGTCCATTTCATTGACCCTTGCAATTACGCTGTCAACGGCGATTTTTAATTGCGTATATAGATTTACAAGTTGTTCGTTTACATCATTGACGAATGCTTGCATTGGCGAAACACCGAGCAGGACAGCCGCACCGCCGATAAATGGTTCGTAATAATTGTTATATTCAGCAGGCATATTATCCGCAATATGCTCCAACAGTTGAGTTTTACCGCCCGCCCATTTCAAAACGGGGGACATTTTTCTTTTTGACATTTCGCAGGCACCCTTTTCTATTCAAAACGTCCGCACAATAGCGGCGATTGTACGCCTAAGCATAAAATCCCTTGATTAATTTTAACATAATATAAGCACCAACTCAATAGACAATCTCTGAATTTGCCGAACTATCTTTTAGTATCCCTTTGCAGATTTAAGCGACAAATAAGCGACAAACAGGCAAAAGAAAACGGCAGAAATCCTTTATTTTCAAGGGTTTCTGCCGTTCTGAATATACTCCTTTTCGAAATAAATATAAAATTTGGTGAAGGTACTTGAGGAATAAATACTGTAAGAGGAAATAGAGAAAAGCAGTGTTAAAAAGTTTCAAGGTTAATCAAAGGTATGATCGCTTCAAGGAGCGGATGATATTTGCTTACGAATTTTTCCGACTGATAATTGCGCATATGGCGATATACATTGAGTATATCATACTTTTTATCAAGAGATAAACTGGGAATTCGAACAAGGATAGAAACAAAACTAGGAGCTTCAACATTAAGCTTATTGTTTCGGCTGTCCCATTCAATGATATATCGCGAATTAGAGTTGCAGTAAGGGGTGTGAACTTTATAGTTCACACCCTCATACTCAATTGTTTGTACATTAGGCCTCATGTACATACTGGAAACAGGATTCTTTCGGATATTTTTCTTAGCCATAGTAAAACTTCCTTTCTCATTTTATCAAATCTTTGGAGTCAATATGCGTGATAACGTCTTTTTTGATATCATCTTGACATGTGAACAAATAATGTTCAGTTGTTCTGTTCCATTGCCAGCAATCCTTCTTAGTTTCTCGTCCTATGCCGGATTTATCTCCTGAGTATACTGTAAGAAAGTAACGATTATTAGCGAGATAACCCAGATAATGAACAAGGCTAGAAACACGTTTCACTTCAATCCACGTAGGGATGACATTCAGAACATTGGAACAAACGACAGCCGCAAGACCACCACCATTGATTTTAGAAATTTGGGTAAGTTCATCTACGAAGCAAATGTTGTTCCAATACGGGTCAAATCCAAGATAGTAAAACCCTTTGGAATTCACAAAATCCTGAATATGATCAGTATATCTTCCGCAGCCATAATCTAAAACGATGCCAATGGGATTTTTACCTCCGGTCTGAATTAACCATTCTTCCATCAGTTTACCCCAATTAATCTTGCTATAAACGCTAGGGAGTTTGGTGGAATTGATTGAAGTGTTTTTGGAAGTAATCACCTGTACGTTTTTTTCCAAATTAATCATAGTATAAATCTCCTTTCAAATATACAGTTTAATAAGTTTCCTGTCAAACGTCCAAAGATACAGTTTCTACTACTACGAGAAAATCTCTAATGATACTCATAGTGTAAGAGGAATATCGTAAACCTGAAGTAGGCTCACAAGAGATGGGAGTTGTAAGATATCCCAATTCAGATAAGAAATCTTGTTCTTCATGAGCATCGATAACAGCAACAGTATCCCAATATTCCTGTTCGTTTTCAAATGCATAGATATGCAACTGAGAAGCGGAATCGGCATAGCTACCAATAGAGTTAAACAGAGTGGAAGTGATGAGTTTCATAGTATAAATCTCCTTTCAAAATAACCAGTTTTTTGTTACATTAAACTTCTAACTGAAAGCTTGTTAGATCCGCAAATTGGGCAAGAATAGTGAGTACTCCCTTTAGCGATTTCTTTCAAGGAGCTAGAAGCTCTTTGACGATAGCACGCCCAACCACAGACACAACCGATTTTATATTTATAGCTTGCTTGAATTATTTTTTGGTATTCTGGGGTAATTTCGTGAGGGTCTACAGTTCTATGGATTTTATAAGGAGTTACTTGAGAGATTATGGCAGCTCTTTCTTTCCATAGTCCCGTATGACTCCAGCCATCTTGGGTATTTGTCTCAATGCAATGGAGGCATTCGTGCAAGATTGTGGAATGGAACCCCTGAGCGGTAGTGTTTTGCATGAAATTTTGTCCGAAAGAGATAGAATAATTGTAGACTCCATTAATTCTCCTTCTGCTTGTAGTTCCCACTGCGTTTTTAACTTTCTTCGACCAAGAAACGGGGATATGTTTTGCGACCATTAATTTGTCTCCGGGCCAAATTCTATCAAACCAAGCACAAATTTCATTCACCTCCTTTTGAATGTCAACGATAGAAAAATCTGCGGTATCAGTACGAGAAAGACATTTGGGCATGGAATCTTGCATGTTTTTAAGTGAAATGTTAATATTTGTCATTTTTTATGCACCTCATTTGTGAAATTGAATTGGTAAGGTATTATTGAGTTAATGTTAAGC
>CAVITM010000071.1:0-5865 GCA_963645455.1 Moraxellaceae bacterium
TCATCATAGACTCCATTCCGCAGATCATCGATGCAGGCATACAGCTTCTGACCTCGCTCATCACGGCGCTACCGCAGATCATCACTGCTATCGTTGCCGCAATACCGAAAATCATTGACGGCATCGTGACCGCCGTGCTGAACGCCATACCGCAAATTATTCAGGCAGGTATTGACCTGCTGATTGCCTTGATTCAGGCACTGCCGCAAATCATCTCCACCATTGTGCAGGCAATTCCGCAGATTATTTCCGGCATTGTCAACGCACTCATTGGGAACATCGACAAGATCATCCTTGCCGGTGTGCAGTTGTTCGTTGCGCTGATCAAGAACCTGCCCACCATCATCGTGGAGATTGTAAAGGCCGTGCCGCAGATTATCTCGTCTATCGTGAAGGGCTTTGCAAGCGGTGTCTCCCAGATGGCAAGCATCGGTCTGAACCTCATCAAGGGCATCTGGAACGGTATCAGCGATGCGGCCTCTTGGCTGTGGAGCAAGGTCAGCGGCTTCTGTTCTAACCTCATGAGCAAAATTAAGGGCTTCTTCGGCATCCATTCGCCCTCGAAGGAGATGGCGTGGATTGGCGATATGCTGACGCAGGGACTTGCCAACGGCATCGATGAATCCGCAAAGGTGGCGGTGAATGCCGCGCAAGGTCTGAATGAAGGCATTATGGGCGTTATGGACAGCCTCGCCGACGATATGCAGACGGCTGTTCCGAGTAGCTTTAACCTTGACGCTGACGCAACTATCCGCTCCGCAACAAGCGGTGTTCTCGGCAAGGCAGCGTCCGCTTTCACCATCGCTCTGAACATCACGAACTTCAACAATTACAGCAGTGAGGACATTCGCCAGCTCACCAATGAGGTCATGGAAACGGCGAATCAGTTCGCCCAGCGGAAGGGAGTGGTATTCGCATGACGTCTTTCACCTACAACGGCCAAAGCTCCGCTGATTTCGGCCTGCATATACAGAGTAAGAATGTGTTCTCCGCACCGGAATATGATGCGGAGTTTACCTCCATTCCCGGCAGGAGCGGAGATATTATCAACTCCAACAGACGATTTGCCAATGTCAAGGTAACTTACACGGTATTTCTCGCCCGTAAAAATACAGCCGCCCTTGCCGCTGTTCTGCGTGACATCAAGGGCTGGCTGTATTCTGAGCCGGACAGATACCATGAAATCACCGATTCCTATGATGCAGAATATTTCCGTTATGGCGTCATCTCCGGCAGTCTGGACATTGAGGAACAGATGAACAAGGTCGGCAGCTTTACCGTGACCTTCAACTGCAAACCTTTCAAATATAGCTATGCGGGACAGCAGACCGTGGCAGCAGATACTTCCGAACTGACGATTACCAATCCGACTGTTTTTGAGAGTAAGCCGTATATCAAGCTGTACGGCAGCGGTGCGGTCACGCTCAATGTCTCCTCCGGCAATAGCACAAATTCGTGGACAATTTCATCCATTGACGAATACATCGAGATCGACAGTGAGCTGATGAACTGCTTCAAGGGCACAGTCCTCAAAAACGATACTGTCACGGGAGACGGCTTTCCGGCACTCAAATCCGGCGTGTCAACTATCGCCTGTGTGGGTGATGTGACAAGGATCGAAGTTATACCAAGGTGGTGCTGTCTGTAAATATTTTTCTATAGCGCCTTAGAAAAAGTCATAATTGTATGCTATACTATTTGTAAAATAGAAGGCAAATCGAAATTGATGGAGGCACTATGAACACAACAAAGCAAGCCATCCATGCTGCGTTTATCGCTCTCTACCGCAGGAAGTCATTTGACAAAATGTCGGTCAAGGAGCTATGCATACAGACGCCGGTGGCGCGGACGACATTTTATGAATACTACGATAACCTCGGTACGCTGAAAGCGGAGATCGAGGATGATTTGATCGGCGGGATTCTGGAGATTGCAAAAGCGACCGCCGAGGGCAACTTTGCGGGAATGGATCTGAATGTGTTCTTCTCCTGGACGCTGGAATATATCAAGTCCCACTGGGAGGAAAACTACGCTTTTCTGGTGGCACAGCCGAACCTTGCCTATATTGCCAAATGGAAGGATGCCATTAAGTATCACTTCAAGCTCCGCTTTCCGGAGAAGGCCGCCGTTCCCAACCACGGGCTCATCATGGAGGTCATTGCTTCGGCAGTCATTGGTGCGTATACCTACTGGATGGAACACCCCGACGAAGTGGACACGCAAAAGCTGGCGGACATCAGTGTGCAGATGCTTTCCGCTGCGGAACAGATCATCTAAAAGAGCTGCGGTACGACCGCAGCTTTTTTAGCGCTCAAAGTCCGAACACTTTTGAAAAATGTGTCGTTCAAATACTCTGACCGTTTCTGATATGATGGTATCAGAAATGGAGGGATTATCATGGCAGAAATTAAGATTCATGTGTTCCACACCGGCGAGGTGTGCGTAGCGCCGGAGCTACCGTTTGGCGGCGAGCATTGTAGCGCCATCAAAGCATCCGGTGTGTTTGCAAAAAAATCGGAGCGGCTGTGGCTGCCGGTGTCGACCTACCTCATCGAGTGCGCCCATGGGAAGATTCTTTTTGACTGCGGCTGGCACCGGGATATGAGTCCGAACGGCGTTTTTGATAAGAAAGCGCAGGTCAACTCCCTCGGTTCGCTGCCGCTGTATGTGACCAACCAGGGGCGCATGGAACGAGGCGCAGCCATCGACGAGCAGTTGGCAACGCTTGGCATTCGGCCTGCCGATTTGGATTTGGTGCTGCTGTCCCATCTGGACTGCGACCATGCCAACGGTCTGAAGCTGGTAGCTGACGCAAAGCAGATCCTTGTGTCAAAGGACGAGCTGCTTTTTGCGGAAAACAAAACGCTGGTCAACCGCATCCGCTACAACGCAGATTGGTGGAATGGAACGAAAATGCAAACCTTCGACTGGAATGGTACGGAGGGCCCCGCAGGAAAGTCCTACGATGTGTTCGGGGATGGTAGCCTCGTCATGGTCAATATCCCCGGCCACTCCAAAGGCCTGTGCGCCTTGAAGATCACCAGCTCTGACGGGCGATTCGTCCTGCTTTATGCGGATGGTGGCTACGCCAGAAGATCATGGGAACAACTTATTACTTCTGGCATCGCAGATGACAAGGCGGCACAGAAACAGTCGCTGGAATGGATACGGGAGCAGAGCTTAGATGTAAACTGCGTAGAGTCTCTTGCCAACCATGACCCCGATGTGCAGCCGCACATCATCAAACTGTGAGGTGTTTGACATGAAAAAAACGGCGCTTATTACCGGCGCATCCGGCGGCCTTGGTATGGAATTTTCCAGAATATATGCAAGGGAAGGTTACAATCTTGTCGTGGTTGCCCGCAGCGAGGGGAAGCTCTATAAGCTGAAAAGCGAGCTGGAGACGCAGTATGGCTGTCATGTTTGTGTTTTGGCGCAGGACTTGTCCCAGCCGGATGCCGCCTACGAGGTTTTCAATTACACCTTAGAGAAGAATATCACCATTGATGCACTGGTCAACAACGCCGGGTTCGGTGACTTCGGCAACTTCTGGGAGGTGGACGCCCAGCGGCAGACCGATCTGCTGCAAGTCAACATCATGGCGCTGGTGCAGCTCACGCGGTACTTTCTGCCGGGCATGGTAGAACGCGGGCGCGGCAGTGTGCTGAATCTATCTTCGGTCGCAGCATTCAGTGCTGGGCCGAGAATGTGCCTATACTATGCATCCAAGGAGTTTGTGCGCAGCTTCAGCGAAGCCGTTGCCGAGGAGGTACGCGGCACGGGCGTTACCATGACCGCCCTTTGCCCCGGCCCCACTGCGACGGGATTTGAACAGGCCGCACAGATGAAGAACTCTCATATGTTTTCCATGTTCAAGCCTGCAAGCGCCAAGGCTGTCGCAGAGGCCGGCTTTCGTGCCGTACAGAAAGGAAAGGTTCTTTGTTATTATGGCCTGCCTACCCATGCGGTAAATATTGCCGCACGGCTGCTGCCGAGAAGTGTGTGTCGGAGGTTTATGAAGAAAGTCAACGGGTAGAAAAGAGCGACAACTCCCAGTTTGCCAACCTACAAGTAAATCACACCACCAGGGAGAAATCCCCGGTGGTATTTTTATGCCCGGAAGGAGGCGGTTTTCTTGATTCCTGTACTTTATCCCGCAAACGCTACAGATTTCAGTTCATTCGGTCTTGGCGTGCTGACGGATACCGTATCCTGCGAAGTCACCGAAGAACGAAACGGCGTGTTCGAGTGCCTGCTCAAATACCCGGTGAGTGGTCAGCACTATGGGCTAATCACAAAGGAGTGCATTATCAAGGCGAAACCCAATGACACCGCCGCCGACCAGGCATTCCGCATTTACCGTATCACAAAGCCCTTAAACGGAATCGTCAGCATCTACGGTCAGCACATCTCGTATGACCTCGCCAATGTGCCGGTGCTTCCGTTCTCGACGGATAGCCAGTCTCCACAGCTTATTCTCTCGCAGCTGCTTGCAGAAGATACACGATTCACAGGCTGGACGGACTATTCGGATGCAAAGGCGTTTTCCGTCACGCAGCCGAAAAGCGTCAGAGCCTGCCTTGGCGGTACGGACGGTTCCATGCTCTCTAAATGGTATGGTGAGTTTGAGTGGGACAACTTCACGGTGAAGTTCCATTCCCATCGTGGGCAGAAAACAGGTGTGGTCATTGAATACGGCAAGAACCTCACTGCCTTGGAGCAGGACGAGGACAACAGCGGGGTTTATACCGCACTGCTGCCGTATGCCGTATACACACCGGAAGGTTCGGATACCGAAACAGTGGTCACCCTGACTGAGATAACGCTTCCCATTGTGACATCTGAGATTGTCCGTGACAAAACGCTCATAATGGACTTCTCCGGTGAATTTGAGAGCGGTTCGGAAATCACCGAGGACGAGCTTCGAGCTAAGGCGAATGCGTATATCAGCGCAAATCCGCTGGGCGCTACCATTCCCACAGTCACGGTTTCCTTTGAGCCGCTGTGGAAACAGCCGGAGTATTCGGCTCTGCTGGAACGGGTCAACCTCTGCGATACCGTCACCATCCGGCATTCGACGCTCGGTGTGAGTGTTTCCGCTATGGTGATTCAGACCGTATACGACACTCTCGCTGAAAGATATACATCTATTTCTCTCGGTCAGAGCAAGTCCAGCATGATTACCACTATCTCCGAGGTGCAGTCCTCGGTTGAAAAGGTCGAAAGCAGTATCGGCAGGTTTCCGAAGTTGCTGCAGACCGCTATCTCCAAGGCAACCGGACTTATCACCGGACAGAGCGGCGGCTATGTGGTTATAAACACAGACAGCGAAAATGGACAGCCATACGAGCTGCTCATTCTGGACGCTCCGTCCATTTCCGATGCAGTGAATGTCTGGCGGTGGAATGTGGGTGGACTGGGATTTTCCAAAAACGGCTATAACGGCCCCTACGAAACTGCAATCACGGCAGACGGTCAGATTGTTGCGGACTTCATCACCTCCGGCAGTTTGGTGGCGAACATCATCAAGGCAGGTGTTATCCAATCCCAGGACGGCTCATCGTATTGGGACCTTGAAACCGGCGAGGTGGTCATTCGTGGCTATGCATCTTCAGATGCCATCGAGTCTGTCACAAGAGATATTGAAGGGCTGGATACGACCGTCTCCAATCACACGGAACGGCTGAGTGAATTTCAGTCCTCCGTGGATGGTCTGAACAGCTATGTGTCCGGTATGACGGAAACCATGCAGACGCTGGGAGATTCCGTTTCCGGCGAACAGCAGAAGGTGCTGGAAATGCAGCAGCAGGTATCCGAGCTGCAGCAGTCGGTGGAGGGCCTGTCCGTTTCCGTGCAGGAGCAGTT
>CAVITM010000071.1:6364-10638 GCA_963645455.1 Moraxellaceae bacterium
AACAATGAATCCGCCCAGCGGACGGTCATCAACAACACGGAGTTCTCCGGCTACTACAACGAGGAGAAGATTTTCACCCTCAACAAGGATGAAACCGTTACAAAGAAAACCACAGTAGACGGTGAGCTTACCGTGGGAAGAGCGAAGTTTGTCCCAATGCCAACGGCATCCGAGGGACTGAACATCGTCATTCTGGACTAAGGAGGTACGGCTATGGCTACCTTTACAAGCGCCGCCTATGACGGCAGATATATGCAGCTGAGTATTTCGGAAAGTGTGGACGCTGTTTCCAATACCTCCACACTCTACTGGACACTCAGTTCCATCGGCGGAACTTCAACTTATTACACCATTGACGCCACCACGGTGACTATCAACGGAACCAATGTATATTACAAGGCGAGAACGGCATGGGACGACCGTGTTTTCCCGGCGGCAAAAGGATCTGTCAGCGGCAGTATTTCCGTGCCGCACAACAGTGATGGCACTAAGACGATAACCGTTGTATTCAGCACCCGTGTGTATATCTACGGCTCCGTGGATTACGGCGGTTCCATGACGCTGACGAATATTGACCGGACTGCGCCGACCGTGTCCTGCTCGGTAAGCGGCATTACGGCAAATGAATTTAAAATCACGGCATCGTCCTCGGCCACGGCGGATATCTGGCAGTACAGCACGAACGGCGGCTCCGTCTGGGTGCAGTTTTCAAGCACTGCCGGAACAAGCGCGAGCATAACGCTCTCCTCACTCTCACCGAATACAACCTACTCGGTAAGAGTACGCGCAAGGAAGAAATCCAATCAGGTATACGGCACATCGGGCACGGTTTCCGTCAAGACACTCGGCGGTGCGGTCATTAACAGCTGTTCCACTGTAACCGCAGATGCCGCGACCGTTACGCTGGCAATGAATGTGACCGTGTATAACGCGGCCTACTACAACTATGTGACGATTAAAAACGGCTCGACTGAAATTCTGACCTTCGCCGGACGGTTATGGTCGGTTGGTACGGCAACACAGAAAATAGTGCTGAATGCAGAACAGAGGACAACCCTGCTGGCGGCTATGGCAGATGTGAAGTCTTTCACGGCGACCATTGCCCTTGCAACAAAGAGCGGTTCAGAGCAGATTGGCAATATATCCACCTGCTCCTGCATCATACAGACCACGGAGGCAAACTCCGCACCAACAATGACGTCCTTTTCAGTCCGGGACAGCCGCACCTCAACTGTAGCGGTGACGGGAAACAGCCAGCTGTTCATTCAAGGCTACTCCTATGTTTATGTCACACCCGGAACGGCTGCGGCAAAGAACGGTGCGTCCATCGTCAAATATGCCGCCACCTGCAATGGCGTAACCTATTCCAATACCACAGGTGACGCTCTGAACCTCTATGCGGTCAGCAAGTCCGGCACATTGGATGTGGTGGTCACGGCTACAGATTCACGAGGATATACCGTCAGCACCACGAAGCAGATTACCGTCATTCCGTATGAAAAACCAAAGTTATCGGAGATTTCCCTGCGCCGCACCAACGACATCGAAGCGGAGATGCAGCTTGTCTTCAACGGCAGCATTTCTCCCATCACCGTTGATGGTACGCAGAAGAACAGCCTCATATATGTGCAGTATCGCTACAAGCTGACCAGCGCATCGACCTATGGCAGCTATACCGACATTACCGAAGCTGTTACTCAGAACGGAAGCAGCTTTTCCTATTCCAATCTGGAGCTTTGCTCTCTGGACGCAAATTCAAGCTACAATTTCCACATTTATATTCGAGATCAGCTGAATACACTCTCCAGTGTCAATCTGTATTTCACCGTGCCGCAGGGTACTCCGCTGGTGGCGCTGCGTAAAAAGAAGGTCGGCATCAACACACCGACCCCGGAAGCTGCGCTCCATGTAGTCGGAGATACCCGTATTGAAGGGACGCTGAAACCGGATGAAATCGACTACACTTTTGAGAAGCCCTATTTCGGCACCTGTGAAACCGAAGCGGCAACAGCGGCAAAGGTGGTAGCCTGTGACGGCTTTGTGCTGAAAACAGGCGCTATGATTGCCGTTCAGTTCAGCTACACCAATACGGCGACGAGTCCGTCTATGAATGTAAACGGCACGGGAGCCAAAGCCATCTGTGGCATGCACGGCACCTATGTTGCCACTGGTATGTGGGTAGGCAAGCAGGTGGTTCTTTTTGTATACAACGGCACATGGTGGATTGCGCTATCCTGCCTGAATGCCAATACTGCAAGGTACGGGATAACCAAGCTCTTAAGCAGCGTAACCTCTACCAGCACTACCCTTGCCGCAACGCCATATGCCGTCAAACAGGCATATGACAGAAACTCGTGGACATCCATTTCGCTGACCAACGCACTGGCGCTTGCTTACGGCGGCACAGGTGCTGCAACGGCGGCAGGTGCGAGAACGAATCTCGGCATCACCTGCACCTCGCTGTTCAACGGAACGTTGACCACGGGAAGCACAAGTTTCAACTACGGCTCCTACAAGGCGTATATCATTATCGGCCAGCCATCGACCAGTGGCTCCCATGTCGGCATTGTTGTTCCGGCATCCATAATTACAACCTCATCCGTGGGCTACCAGTTTGCGGACGAAAGCTATTACTACTCCTTCAACCTCTATTATTCCGGCACGACCTGCTATCTTGCATTCAGAGGCAGAAACAGCTCCGGTCAGATATTGAGGGTGTTCGGAGTGAACTGAGGAGGGCTTTATGAAAGCAATATTGGATGATAAGGGCTTTATCACGAGCTTCGCCCTTGAGGGAGATATCACGGACGGCATCGAACTGCCTGACCCGGAGGATATCGACCATTTCATAGAGCACTGGCAGTCCTACAAAGCACAGGACGGCAAGGCGCTCTTTGACGAGGAGCAGGATACCGCTCTTGCCGAGGAAACTGAAAAGGAAACTCTGAGGCAAAGGCGGCAGACGGAATGCTTCTCCTTCGTCAACCGTGGTCAGCTGTGGTATGCTACGCTGTCCATCAAGCAGTTGGCGGAGCTGACGACCTGGTATACCGCATGGCTGAAGGTGACCGAAACAAAAACCATCCCGGAGAAACCGGAATGGCTGGAATAAGGAATGAAGGCACTCTGCGGAGTGTCTTTTTTCATACACAAAATCTGTTTTTTTACAAGGAGGAAAACGATATGAAGGAATTTTGGACAACCATTCAGCTGGTGTTCGCCGCAATCGGCGGCTGGCTCGGATGGTTCCTGGGAGGATGTGACGGATTGCTTTACGCACTTTTGGCTTTCGTAGTCATCGACTATGTGACGGGCATCATGTGTGCCGTGGTGGACAAGAAGCTGTCCAGTGCCGTGGGCTTCAAGGGCATCTTCAAGAAAGTGCTTATCTTCGCACTGGTCGGTATCGGTCACACTCTCGATACCTATGTGATCGGCACAGGGTCTGTACTGCGCACGGCGATTATCTTTTTCTACCTCTCCAATGAGGGTGTATCTCTCTTGGAGAATGCGTCCTACCTGGGACTTCCCGTGCCGCAGAAGCTGAAGTCTGTTCTGGAGCAGCTCCACGACCGCGCAGAAAAGGAGGACGAATAACATGGCTTACACAAACAGTTCACTGGTGTCCTACACCAAACTTAGCCCGAACAACTCCGGGCAGCGCACCCACAGCATTGACCGCATTACACCACACTGCGTAGTGGGCCAGTGCTCGGTGGAAACCCTCGGAGAAATCTTCCTTCCGACCTCCCGTCAGGCAAGCTGCAACTACGGCATCGGTGCTGACGGCAGAGTCGGTATGTATGTGGAGGAGAAAAACCGTAGCTGGTGCTCCTCCAGCAGTGCCAACGATCAGAGGGCAATTACCATCGAATGCGCCAGCGATACCGCAGAGCCGTATGCATTCAAGGATGCGGTGTATAACAAGCTTGTGGAGCTTTGCACCGACATCTGCAAACGCAACGGCAAAACGAAGCTGCTCTGGCTCGGTGACAAGGATAAGACGCTCAATTACAGTCCCGCATCCGATGAGATGGTGCTGACCGTCCACAGATGGTTTGCCAATAAAAGCTGTCCCGGCGACTGGATGTATGCTCGTATGAGTGATTTGGCATCCAAGGTCACGGCGGCTCTCGGTGGCAGTGCAGACAGCACCACGACCACAACGACAACACAGACCTCTACTGTTTACCGTGTGCGCAAAACATGGTCGGACAGCAAGTCCCAGAAGGGTGCGTACAAGGTGCTGGCAAACGCAAAGAAGTGCGCTGACG
>CAVITM010000072.1:0-10557 GCA_963645455.1 Moraxellaceae bacterium
GTGTACTATTATATTTTATCTGTTGAATAATCATCGGAGTAGAAGAGATGGAACGAACTGCACCGATTCGTGAAGTGAAGGGCGTAGGAGAAAAAACAGAAAAGTTGTTACAGAAAATGGGAGTATACACCGTTGGTGATATACTCCTTCATTTTCCAAGGGATTATGTAACATACCCATACGCATGCCGGATTCATGAATTATCAGAAGCAAAACCGATACAGACAGCGGCTGTTCTTGTGCCGATTACCAGGCAGCCCCTGATGCGCCGCACCCGTGCCATGACGGTCACAGTATTAAAGGCAGAGAACGAAAACAAGGCACTGGAAGCCATCTGGTTTCGGCTTCCCTATATTGCAGGAAGCCTGAAAAAAGGAAGCACGGTGATCTTATATGGAAAGATCACGGATCAAAAGGGCATCTGGCATATGGAACAGCCGGCAGTTTTTTCTCCCAAAGACTATGCTGCGATTGAAGGGACGATGCAGCCGGTCTATGCTTTGACCCATGGGATTTCCAATCATTTTTTATGCAAGACGATTCGCAGTGCTCTCCTTACTTGCGATGGGATAGTGGAATATCTGCCGGATGATCTGCTGAACAGATGCGGGCTGATGAATTATGCAGATGCATTAGAGCAGATTCATTTTCCGTCTTCGAAGGATTCCTTTCTTCTGGCGCGCCGCAGGCTGGCCTTTGATGAATTTTTCCTATTTCTACTTGCTATGCAATTGCAAAAGGAGCAGGAGGAACGGCAGAAAAATCCTTATCATTTTGCACCGAACGATCTGCAGACTTATATTGAAAAGCTTCCCTATACACTGACCGGCGCACAGCAGCGCACACTTCGGGAAGTGCTGCGCGATCTGCAGGGTGAGGCGCTGATGCAGCGGCTGATTCAGGGAGATGTGGGCAGCGGCAAAACCATCGTTGCTTTTTTGGCCATGCTGTATGTGTCCGATCAGGGGGCGCAATCCGCTATCATGGCTCCCACGGAGGTGCTGGCCAGACAGCATGAGCAGTCCTTTCTTCAGCTTTGTGAGCTGTTTGGCATCAAAAAGACGATCGTACTTTTGGTAGGATCCATGAGCGTGGGGCAAAAGCGTGAGGCAAGGGAACAGATCCTGGCACATCCGGACGCTCTCATCATCGGTACCCATGCGCTGATTCAGGAAAAGGTTTCTTATCAGGACCTGGCGCTGGTCATTACAGATGAGCAGCATCGCTTCGGTGTGCGGCAAAGGGAGGCCTTCGCAAAAAAAGGAGCATCGCCCCACATTCTCGTTATGAGTGCCACACCCATTCCCCGTACACTGGCGATTATTTTATATGGAGATATGGATATTTCCGTCATGGACGAGCTGCCGGCTACGCGTCTTCCCATCAAAAACTGTGTCATTGGGGAAAATTATCGCAGGAAAGCAAATGCTTTTATTGAAAAAGAGATTCGCGCGGGACATCAGGCTTATATCATCTGTCCTCTGGTGGAGGCATCGGAGAACTTAGATGCCAACAATGTGGTAGATTATACAAAGCAGCTACAGCAGCAGTTTCCTTCGGATATTCGGATCGCCTGTCTGCATGGAAAAATGAAGGCGGAAGAGAAAAATCAGATCATGACGGATTTCAAGGAGCACCGCATCGATCTGTTGGTGTCCACCACGGTGATAGAAGTGGGTGTCAATGTTCCGAATGCGACAGTCATGATGATTGAAAATGCAGACCGGTTTGGTCTGGCCCAGCTGCATCAGCTAAGAGGACGAATCGGACGAGGAACAGCCCAGTCCTATTGCATGATGATGAATGCTTCTGATTCGCAGCAGTCACAGAAACGACTGGAAATTTTGAATCATTCCAATGATGGTTTTTTTATCGCATCGGAGGATTTAAAGCTGCGCGGACCGGGAGATTTCTTCGGTGTCCGTCAGGCGGGGGAGATGAGCTTTTCGCTGGCAGATATTTATACCGACGCAGGAGTGCTGGCACAGGCATCAGATGAGGTTCGGCGTCTTTTGGCGGATGATCCGAGGCTGCTGCAGGATGAACACAGGCAGTTGAGGGAAATGCTGCAGGAAAAGGAACCGGTACTTTATATTTGACGAATAGATTCATTTGACTTATAATAACATAGGCTATGCATACTTGTATGGGGATATGGTCATGCATGGCCGGGTGAAGCGTTGGGCAGATATTTTTGCCCGTGATTATGGGAGGTTTTTATGATCAAGAGCATGACTGGCTTTGGACGGTGTGAGGTGACAGATGGTCAGTGGAAGATGACTGTCGAGCTAAAGGCTGTCAACCACCGTTATCTGGACATAGCTGTCAAGATGCCGAAGAAGCTTAGCATTTTTGAATGTTCCATCCGCAGCATATTAAAAGAATATATGGAGCGGGGAAAGGTAGATGTATTTGTATCCTACGAGGATCTGTCACAGGATGGCTTTGCACTCAAGTATAATGAGCAGCTGGCCGGGCAGTATCTGACTTATCTTCGGCAGATGGCACAGACCTTTGGCTTGGATGATGATATCCGCCTGAGCACGCTTTCCCGTTATCCGGAGGTCTTCGTGATGGAAGAGGAGGATACGGATGAAAAGGAGCTGTGGAACGTTTTGGAACGTGCCCTTCGCGGCGCCTGTGATCAGTTTGTAGAGGCGCGGATCCGTGAGGGAGAGCATTTGCGGGAGGATCTCATTGCAAAGCTGGATCAGATGGTTACCTATGTGGATTTCATCGAGGAGCGTTCTCCCCAGATTATCACTGAATATCGCAGCAAGCTGCAGGCAAAGATCGCAGATCTGCTGGGGGATGCACAGATTGATGAGGGACGGATCGCGACAGAAGTGACGATCTTTGCTGACAAGATATGTGTGGATGAGGAGATTGTGCGTCTGCGCAGCCATATCAAGGGCATGAAGGAGACACTGCTGGCCGGAGGCGGGATCGGGCGCAAGCTGGATTTTATCGCACAGGAGATGAACCGTGAGGCAAATACGATTCTTTCCAAGTCGAATGACCTTATGATCTCAGATACAGGCATCAGTTTGAAGACAGACATAGAAAAGGTAAGGGAGCAGATACAGAACATTGAGTAGCTTTGTAAATATCGGTTTTGGCAACATGATCAATGCAGACAAGATCGTGGCCATGATCACGCCGGATTCCGCACCTGCCAAGCGCATGGTTCAAAAAGCAAAAGAGGAGTCCCGGCTGATTGATGCGACGCAGGGTCGTCGAACCCGTGCGGTTATCTTTATGGAGAATGACCGGATCGTTCTGTCTGCACTGCTGCCGGATACATTATCCGCCAGATTCAACAACCGTTTTGACATGGAGTCTGCTGAGACCTAAATCATAGAGCAAAAAAGGAGAAATCAATGAACACGCAGAGGGGAATACTGACTGTGATCTCCGGCTTTTCCGGTGCCGGAAAAGGAACACTGGTACATCGGCTGCTGGAAAAATATCCGGAAAATTATGCATTATCTATCTCAGCCACCACGCGGGAGCCGCGTCCGGGAGAAGAGGATGGAAGAGAATATTTTTTCCGTTCGGTGGAATGCTTTAAACAGATGATTGAAAATGACGAACTGCTGGAATATGCACAGTATGTCGACAACTATTATGGAACACCAAAGTCCTATGTGGAGGAGCAGTTAGCAGCCGGAAGGGATGTCATTTTAGAGATCGAGATCCAGGGAGCGCTGAAGATCAAGGAAAAATATCCGGATACCCTGCTTTTGTTTGTCACGCCGCCGAGCTTTGAAGAGCTGAAGCGTCGTCTCATCGGAAGAGGAACGGAGACACCGGAGGTCATTCACAACAGACTCTGCCGTGCCCAGGAAGAATGTGAAGGCATCGAAGCCTATGATTATCTGATTATCAACGATGTGCTGGAGACTTGCGTGGATCAGGTGCATTCCATTTTACAAAATGAGCATACCAGGATTTCACGAAAAGAATTATTTATTACACAGATAAAAACAGAAATGCGTAATTACGCGAAAGGAGAATAAAAATGATCCATCCGTCATATGTAGAATTGATGAAGGTCGTAAACAACACGACAGAGGTAGGCGAGGAGCCGGTGGTAAACAGCCGTTACTCCATTGTGATCGCAGCGGCCAAGCGCGCCCGTCAGCTCATCGCCGGTGATGAACCGTTAGTTGCCCATGCAAATGGCAAAAAGCCCCTGTCGACTGCTGTTCAGGAATTATATGAAGGAAAAGTAAAGATCCTTGGCGAGGATGATCAGGCAGATGAGCTGGTGACGTCTGCTGATTCAGTTGTGGTTTCCACTGATGACTCAACCGAGGAATAGATAGAGCAAGGATTCCAGGAGTAGCTATGAATATTTTGTTTATCTCGCTGGGCTGTGATAAGAATCTGGTGGATTCTGAATATATGCTCGGTATGCTTACGGCTTCCGGTTATACGATTACTGATGATGAGACAGCTGCGGATGTGATTGTGGTCAATTCCTGCTGCTTTATCGGAGACGCAAAGGAGGAGAGCATCCAGACGATTCTCTCCATGGCGCAGTACAAAGAGAACGGACGGCTAAAGGCCCTCATTGTCACCGGATGTCTGGCACAGCGCTATCAGGACGAGATCCTGCAGGAGATTCCGGAGGTGGACGCAGTCGTGGGAACAAATGCCTACGATGCCATTGTGGAGGCTGTGGATAGTGCCTTATCAGGCAGTATTTACAAAAATTACCGGGCACCGGAAGGACTGCCGGATTTACATGAAAAGAAGCGAATCGTAACCACCGGCGGACATTATGCTTATTTAAAGATTGCCGAGGGCTGTGACAAGCACTGCACCTACTGTGTGATCCCTTCCATTCGCGGCGCATACCGAAGCGTGCCCATGGAGGAGCTGGTGGCGCAGGCAAAGGAGCTGGTGGCTGCAGGCGTAAAAGAGCTGATTTTGGTTGCCCAGGAGACCACCGTTTACGGCAAGGATCTCTACGGTGAAAAATCACTGCACCGGCTGTTGGATGCCCTGGGTGAGATCGACGGACTCTATTGGATACGCCTGATGTATTGCTATCCTGAGGAGATCGACCAGAATCTGATTGATGCAATCAAACGCAACAAAAAGGTTGTGCATTATCTGGATATGCCGATTCAGCATATAAACGACGACATACTGCGGCGGATGGGCCGGCGAACCACCGGCGCGGAGCTGGCAGACAAGATCGATCTTTTGCGGGAGCAGATTCCGGATATCTGTCTTCGGACGACGTTGATCTGCGGCTTCCCGGGAGAGACGAAAGAGCAGCATGAGGAGCTGTTGGAGTTTCTAAACTGGGCAGAATTTGACCGGCTGGGTGCCTTTACCTATTCGCCGGAAGAGCATACACCTGCGGCGGAATTTGAAGGTCAGATTGACGAGGAAACGAAAAAAATATGGCGGGATGAGGTCATGGAGCTGCAGCAGGAGATCTCCTATGACCGCAACGAAGCTATGCGTGGGCAGGAACTTTATGCATTTGTCGAAGGAAAAGTTGCCGATGAGTCTGCATATGTTGCCCGTACCTACAAGGATGCGCCCGGTGTGGATGGCTATCTGTTTATTCACACAGAAGAGGAGCTGGTGAGCGGCGATTTTGTACATGTGCGCGTGACGGGTGCATATGAATACGATCTGATAGGAGAGATGATTATATGAAGATGAATCTGCCAAATAAGCTGACGATTTTACGAGTCCTTTTGATCCCCTTTTTTGTATTTTTCCTGTTGGTTCCTGTGGTACCCTGCAGTAATTATATCGCAGTTGCGATTTTTATTGTTGCCAGCCTGACGGATCTGGCAGATGGAAAGATCGCACGAAAATATAATCTTGTGACCAACTTCGGTAAATTTATGGATCCCCTTGCAGACAAGCTGCTTGTATGTTCTGCCATGATCTGTCTGGTAGAGACCGGTCAGCTGGCAGCCTGGATGGTGATCGTGATTATCAGCCGTGAGTTTATTATCAGCGGCTTTCGTCTGGTAGCAGCCGATAATGGCGTGGTGATTGCTGCCAGCTATTGGGGCAAATTCAAAACCACCTTTCAGATGCTGATGATCATTGTTTTGATTCTGAATCTGCCGGGAAGGTTTTTTGAGATTTTAGGAGTTGCATTGACATGGATCGCACTCATTCTTACGATTGTATCTTTATGCGACTATCTGATGAAGAACCGTTCCGTTTTAAAGGAACAGCACTAGGAGGAATACCGTGAGAATTATCGCTGGAAAAGCCAGACGGCTGCCGCTTCGTACATTGCCGGGCAGGGATACCCGTCCCACCACCGATCGGATTAAGGAGACTCTGTTCAATATACTTGCACCGCGGCTTGAGGGAGCATATTTCCTGGATCTATTTGCAGGTACCGGACAGATCGGCCTGGAAGCCATCAGCAGAGGAAGTGCTTACTGCGTTTTTGTAGACAATCAAAAAAAGGCCTGTGAGGTTATTGCAGACAATATCGCCTTCACAAAGCTGGGCGACCAGTGCCGGCTCATGCAGACGGATGCCTGCAGTGCATTGCGTCAGCTAGAGGGAAAATACCGGTTTGATCTTATTTTTCTCGATCCTCCCTATCGACAGAATTTAGAAGCGGAGGTTCTGGCCTATCTGGCTGATTCATCGCTTTTAAAGGAGCAGGCGCTTGTGATCGTTGAAGCAGATGACCATACGGATTTTTCCTATGTGGAGACACTGGGCTTTGAGATTTTGCGGGAAAAGGTCTACAAGACAAACAAGCATGTATTTCTTGTACGCAAGCAGGAGATGGAAGAGGAATAAGTGATGAGAAGAGCAATCTATCCGGGCAGCTTTGATCCGGTGACCAATGGGCATATGGATATCATCCGCAGGTCTGCCAATATTGTGGATGAATTGTATGTGGGTGTGCTGAATAACAGTGCAAAAAATTCGTTGTTTTCTGTAGATGAACGTGTTAGTATGTTAGAGGAATTAACTGCTGATCTGCCAAATGTAAAGATTGTATCCTTTGACGGATTACTGGTGGATTTTGCCAGAGACATTCAGGCAACGCTGATTATTCGCGGACTGCGGGCAGTGACGGATTTCGAATATGAGCTGCAGATCGCACAGACGAATCATGTGGAATACGAAGAGATAGAGACCATCTTTTTGACGAGTAGTCTGCAGTATTCTTACCTTAGTTCCACGATCGTCAAGGAGTTTGCAGCCTATGGCGGAGATATTTCCCATTTTGTTCCGCATGCGATGATTGACCGTATTTACGAAAAATATGGAATAGAAAAAGGAGATCGACATGAGTAGTAAAATAGAGCAGACGATCGAGGAGCTGGAGCAGTATATTGACACCTGCAAGCCGCAGGCATTTTCATCCAATAAGATCATCGTGAATCGGGATCAGATTGAGGAGTTGTTGACGGAGCTTCGTCTGCGGACTCCTGAAGAGATCAAACGATACCAGAAAATGATCAGCAACAAGGAGGCGATTCTTGCGGATGCCCAGACAAAGGCGGATGCCATTATCGCACAGGCTGAGGTGACACATTCGGAGCTGGTGAGTGAGCACCAGATTATGCAGCAGGCATATGCCCAGGCGAATGAGGTGGTTATGATCGCCACCAAGCAGGCACAGGAGATCCTTGACAAGGCGACGAATGATGCGAACCAGATTCGCATGGGAGCCATCGAATATACGGACGAGCTTCTGCGCAACCTGGAGGTCATTTTAAATGGAGCGATTGAGGGCTCTAAGGCGCGCTATGACAATCTGATTGCAGGTCTTAGCAATTCCCTGCAGGTTGTTATGGCCAACCGTGCAGAGTTGATGCCTCAGACGGAGCCGGAGCTGACGAATACAGACGAGTCAGCTGCCATGGAGGAGCCCCAGACCACAGAAGAGGCATAAATAAGCAAAATGATGATACAGGCATCAGGGAAAGGCCCCTGGTGCCATTTTCATGTAATAAGACATTTGGGAGTAGGCCATGGGACAGATTCGACTGGATAAATTTTTAGCAGAAATGCAGCTTGGGACACGAAGTGAGGTAAAAAAGCTCATTCGCTGTGGAAAGGTAATGATTGGGGAGACTGTATGCAAAAGCCCGGAGCAGAAGCTTGATCCCTTAAAAGAACAGGTTTTTGTAGATCGCCGCCTCATTTCCTATGCCGCCTTTGAATATTTTATGCTAAACAAGCCAAAGGGATGCGTATCTGCCACGGAAGACGGGAGATATCCCACCGTTTTGGATTATATTACGGAGCACAAAAGAGGGGATTTATTTCCGGTGGGAAGGCTGGATTTAGATACAGAAGGGCTTCTTTTGATTACAAATGACGGAGCGCTTTCCCATGAGCTTTTAAGTCCGGCCAGGCATGTTTCAAAGACCTACGAGGCTCTCATTGACGGGCTGGTGAATTCGGAGGATGTGGAGGCCTTTGCCGCCGGCATTGATATTGGTGAAAAAAAACTGACAAAGCCGGCAGAGCTTGTGATTTTGAAATCGAATGTGATCTCCAGTGTTCGGATTACGATCTGTGAAGGAAAATTTCATCAGATCAAGCGGATGTTTGAGGCGCGTGGAAAGACTGTGCTGGCATTAAAGCGGCTGTCCATGGGCTCTCTGGTGCTGGATGAAGCCTTGGCACCGGGGGAATATCGTGCCTTGACAGAAAAGGAGCTGCAGGATCTGAAAGGTTGTAAAAGCATAGGAAAAATGGTAAAATAGGGACTTGGAAACAAACCCGGGAGGCAGGATGAAGTCATTTACAATCAAGGAAAACGAGGCCGGACAGAGACTCGATAAATATTTGCGCAAGCTGCTGCCGGATGCGCCGGGCAGCTTCGTTTATAAAATGCTGCGCAAAAAAAATATCGTATTAAATCAAAAGAAGGCGACGGGTTCGGAGCATCTGGCTCTGGGAGATGAGGTCACCTGCTTTTTGTCTGATGAGACCTATGAGAAGTTTTCAAAAAGCAGCGGCGATACCATCAGGCAGCTGAAAGGCATTCCCATTCAGCCGGCAGTTGCAGTGATTTACGAGGATGAGAATCTTTTAGTCATGAATAAGCCGGCAGGCATGCTTTCCCAAAAGGCCAAAGAATCGGATGTTTCCGCAAATGAGCACATGATTGCTTATCTGTTAGAAACAAAAGCGATTTCCACGGAGCAGCTGCATACCTTTCGTCCATCAGTCTGCAATCGGCTGGACCGCAATACTTCCGGTATTTTACTGGCAGGCAAAACGCTGCATGGACTGCAGCAGTTATCTGCGGAGCTAAAGAGCCGTTCCATGAAAAAATATTATCGCTGTCTGGTGCGAGGGGATCTGCAAAAAAAACAGCTGCTGAAGGGCTATTTATCAAAGGATGAACGTGCTAATGCCGTTTCTATTTATGAAAACGGTACACTGGGTGGCAAATATATTGAGACAGAATATGATCCGATCGAGCGGTTTGGCGATTATACATTGCTGGAGGTTCACCTGATTACCGGTCGCCCCCATCAGATCCGTGCACACCTGGCTTCCATTGGTCATCCCATCATCGGAGATCCAAAGTACGGAGATGCAGTGCAGAATCGCATCTTTAAAAAGGCAGCCGGAATTAATCGGCAGCTGCTGCACGCATACCGTGTATGTTTTTCTGACGGCAGAGAGGTGATTGCGGATTTGCCGGCAGATTTTGAGGCGGCATTGGCCTATCTTCGTTCACGGCAGGCGCCGGATGGGATGAAAGGGTGAGCGTATGGCGACATGGAATTCCAGAGGCCTTCGGGGCTCTGCACTGGAGGATTTGATCAACCGCACAAATGAGGTATATGCATCCCATGGGCTGGCGATGATTCAGAAGGTTCCCACACCGATCACGCCTATCAATATTGATAAAAAAACAAGGCATATTACGCTGGCTTATTTTGATCAGAAGAGTACCGTAGATTATATCGGGGCAGTCCAGGGCATTCCGGTCTGCTTTGATGCAAAGGAATGTCACAGCGACACCTTTCCGTTGCAGAATATCCATGCCCACCAGGTAGCATTTATGCGTCAGTTTGAGGCGCAGCAGGGCGTGGCTTTTTTCCTGATTCATTATACGAAGCGGGACATCTTTTATTATCTTCCCTTCCGTGACTTGGCTGTCTTTTGGGAGCGGATGGAGCAGGGTGGCAGGAAAAGCTTTCGCTTTGAAGAATTAAAGGAAGAATTTTTTTTCTCCTTTGGCAGCGGTGGTGCGTTTGTACCTTATCTGATCCCGCTTCAGCTGGATTTAGATACAAGAGGTTGACTTTTTTAGAAATAATGCGTATAATCAGCGTGATTTATTGTGTTACCAAATTATCACATTAGCACAGTAAAGTACAACGTGTAAGGAGTATCGATTCAATGAAACAGAATTTACATACACCGGAGGGTGTTCGCGATCTTTACGGAGAGGAATGCGAACGCAAGTTATATTTAGAGCAGAAGTTGTTTTCTGTATTGACCGGCTATGGGTATCATCCCATCGAGACACCGTCTTTTGAATTCTTTGACACCTTTGGCAAGGAGGTGGGGACAACT
>CAVITM010000073.1:0-4138 GCA_963645455.1 Moraxellaceae bacterium
CCTCTACACCGCCCAGCATTCTCGCAAGCTCCTGCACACTCTGGGGCTCCTCTAACAAGGAAAGCCGCGTCACGGTTGATCCGTCACTGGCCTGTTTTTCAATATAATAATGGGCATCTGCCATGGCTGCGATCTGCGGCAGATGGGTGATACAGATGACCTGATGATTGGCGGCGATCTTTCCCAGCTTTTGTGCCACCATCTGTGCGGTCCGCCCGCTGATTCCGGTGTCAATCTCATCAAAAATCAGTGTGGCTATCCCGTCATTTTCCGCCAGCACGGATTTTAATGCCAGCATCACTCGTGAGAGCTCACCGCCGGATGCGATATCCTTCAGTTCCCGCAACGGCTCCCCCGGATTGGTGGATATCATAAATTCACATGCATCCCATCCGTTTGCGCTGTAATGATCCAGCCGCGAAAACCTCAAATCAAAGGCGACATCCAGGAAATTCAAATCCTTCAGCGCATGCAGCATTCCTTCTCGAAGCCGCAGGCCTGCCTCCCGGCGCTGACTGCTCAGTGTCTCGCAATGCGCCTCCAGCTGCTTTTTCGCGCGCTCAAGGGCAGCAAGCAGCTGCTTTTCATAGGTATCGATATGTAAAATCTGCTCTAACCGGGCTTTCTTTTTCTCGCAGGAGCAAAGGATTTTCTCGATGGAATCGCCATATTTGCTTTTTAGATGATTGATCAGATCAAGCCGCTCAGTAACCTCTGCCAGCTGTTCTCCGTCAAAGGCCGCATCGTCCATATATCCCCGAAGATCACGATGGAAATCTCCCAACAGTTCCTCGATCTGACTCAGCTGTCCGCTTAGGGCAGCTATTTTTTCGTCCAGACCGTCCAGAGCCGTCAGCTCCCGCAGCGCCCGCCCAACTAACTGGGATGCGCCATCCTCGCCAAGGGCTGATTCGCATACGCCCAGAGCCTCTAAGATTCGTTTGCTGTTTGTCATAAGCCGGTAACGCTGCTCTAACTGCTCATCCTCGCCGGGAACCAGCCGTGCCGCTTCTATCTCGGACACCTCATACTCTAAAAGAGCCTGTTCCCGCCCCAGTGCTTCCTTGTCCAGGCACTGCTCCTCCAACTGTCTTTTGCAATCGGTATATACATGATAGGCTTCCTTTAGGACGCCCTTTGTTTTTTTGATTTCTGCACCTGCATAATCATCCAGATATTCCAGATGCTTGCTGATATGAAGCAATGACTGATGCTCATGCTGGCCGTGAATATCGATGAGACAGGCAGCAGCCTCCCGCAGCTTCGAAGCGGGAACCCCCTCGCCGTTGATCTTTGCCACACTGCGCCCTTCTGTGATCCTGCGTGACAGAATCAGGGAATGCTCCTCCGGTTCGATGCCCAGGGCTCGAAGCTGCTCACAGACAGTCTCGGACAGATCCGAAAAATAAAGCTCCACATAGCCAGGCTTTTGGGATCCTTTCAGCATATGCCGATCAACCTTTTCTCCCAGCGCAAAGCTGATGGAATCAATGATGATGGATTTGCCGGCACCGGTCTCTCCCGTGAGAATGTTCAGACCATTTTTCAGGTCAATCTCCACCTCGTCAATCAATGCCAGATTTTTTACATAGAGTGTTTGCAGCATAGACTATTTCCTTTGCTTTGATGGGTGAATCGGCCAGGTCATACAGACCCGGCGATCAGTGTTTTCAGACGTATCATCAGATTTTTTGCATCTTCGCTGGTGCGGACGGCACACATGATGGTATCATCCCCGGCGATACTGCCAACGATCTCATCACATTTCATATGATCCAACGCAGCCGCCACTGCCATGGCCATCCCGGACACGGTCTTTACCACCAGAATATTACCCGCTGTATCTGCAGATAAGAAGCCTTCCTTAAACACCCGCACATAGGTTCCGCTCATGCGCTCATCGGGCTTTGCGATAGCAGCGTAATGTGCTCTTCCGTTGGCGCTGGCCACCTTGGTAAGCCCCAGCTCGCGAATATCACGGGAAACCGTGGCCTGTGTCACCTGATAGCCCTCCCGCTTCAGATAATCAGAAAGCTCTTCCTGTGTCTCAATCTCATACTGTCTGATCAGTTCAAGTATTTTTGTATGTCGCGTTGCCTTCATCTACTCATCCTCAATGATACGACTGCATCTTTTTTCGCAGAATCTCTAAGAAGCTCAGCTTTCCCAGCGTCAAAATCCTGCAGTCTGCCTTTGCCTGGGAAATCGTGATCCGGTCTCCCACCTCCAGGCTGGCATAATAATCGCCGTCGATGCTCACCACCACCTGCTCATCCGCCTCGCACCGTCTCGCGCCGATCTCTACCACCACCTCATCCTCTGCGCCGATGACGATGCTCTTGGAATTTAAGTTGTGGGAATTGATGGGTGTGATCAGAATCATCCGCGTCTTGGGATCTACGATGGGTCCCCCTGCCGAGAGATTGTAACCGGTGGAGCCGGTAGGCGTGGACAGGATTACTCCGTCCCCGTCAAAGGTATTTAAATACTGTCCGTTGACATAGACCACCAGACTCACAAGCTGCAGTGCGCCGCTGCGGTGAATCACAATATCATTCAGTGCGGCCTGTTCCGGCAGGCATGTTTCCTTTTTCGTAGAAACGCCACTGAGCCGCATCCGGGTCTCGATCATATAATGATCTTCCATGATCTGATCGATGGCGTCATAGACAGTGGCTTCCTCCAGCTCACATAAATAACCCATGGTTCCGCGATTGACTCCGATGAGAGGCACATTCTTGGCTGCCGTGTCTCTGGCTGCCCGAATCAGGGTTCCGTCTCCTCCGACAACAAAAATGAGATCCATTGCCTCCGGAATCAGCTCTGTCGGAACGCATCCATCGGGCCGCTCCTTTCCGCGGCTCACCAGATATCCGCAGGTGCCTCCCTTTGTCTCAATATAGTGCTGCATACTTTTTGTGAGCCGAAGCTCCTGATCTTTATATGAATTTGTGATAATGAAAAAATTTCTCATGGTTTTCCTCATGGATGCATGAATGTCTATGAAAGCGTCTCGTGTGCCTGACTTACAATGCGTTCCGGCATCACCTGCTCCTCCATAGATGCCAGCTGATCATTTTTCAAATGCACGAGATATTCGATATTGCCCTCCGGTCCCTTGATGGGGGAATAGGATAAATGAAGCACCGAAAAGCCCAGGGAAACCGCATATGCCAGTACCCGCTCAATCACTTCCAGATGCACGGCCGGATCCCGGACCACGCCTTTTTTTCCGACTTTTTCCCTGCCTGCCTCAAACTGGGGTTTGATCAGGCATACCATCTGGGCCTGCTCCTTTAACAGCTTCTGTGCCGGCTCAAGCACCTTGGTCAGGGAAATAAAAGACACATCCACTGATGCAAAATCCAAGGGTTCTCCAATATCTTCAGGAGTCACATAACGGATGTTGGTCTTTTCCATGCAAACCACCCGGGGATCCTGCCGCAGCTTCCAGGCGAACTGTCCGTATCCCACATCTACCGCATAGACCTTTGCTGCCCCGTTCTGGAGCATACAATCCGTAAAGCCTCCGGTGGAGGCGCCGATATCCATGCAAACCGAACCATCCAGCGAGAGTTCAAACTCCTTCATGGCCTTTTCCAGCTTCAAGCCTCCGCGGCTCACATAGGCTAAGGTCTGTCCCCGTACCTCAATGGGAACGGCCGGGTCAAAGCCTGCCCCGGCCTTGTCCTCCTTTTGTCCGTTGACGTATACCGTTCCTTCCATAATCAACGCCTTGGCTTTTTCCCTGGAAGGCGCTAATCCACGCTGCACAAGCAGCACATCCAATCGTTCCTTCAATCTGACTATCCTCTAAATATTTATTTCATCCCAATGTATTCCACAAGAATCCGTTTTAAAATCGACTCCGGATCCAGACCGACCTCATGATAGAGCTGGCTTACACTGCCCTGCTCCACAAAACGATCCGGAATGGCAATCTGCAGCACGCGGATGGGCTGCCCGGTATCTGCCAAAAACTGTGTCACCTGCTGGCCAAAGCCACCGGTAATGACATTTTCCTCTAATGTGACCAAAAGCTTGTGATCCGCAGATAATGACAGGAGAAGCTTCTCATCCAGCGGCTTTGCAAAACGTGCATTGATCAAGGTACACTGATAATGACGCTCCTTTAGCT
>CAVITM010000073.1:4190-10495 GCA_963645455.1 Moraxellaceae bacterium
ATTTTCCTCTAATGTGACCAAAAGCTTGTGATCTGCAGATAATGACAGGAGAAGCTTCTCATCCAGCGGCTTTGCAAAGCGTGCATTGATCAAGGTACACTGATAATGACGCTCCTTTAGCTGCTCCCTGACCTCTCTTGCAATGGGTACCATGCTGCCGTATGCAAGGAGGGCAATCTCTGTCTCATCATAGATGATCTCACTTTTTCCGAGACGAATCGGTGCCCGGAATTCCTTCCACTGATCGTAGGCGCTTCCCCTGGGGTAACGCAATGCGATGGGGCCGTCATAGGAAAAAGCAAACCGCAGCATATCCGCCAGCTCCCATTTATTTTTTGGGGCCATAAGAACCATATTAGGAATGGTCATCAAATAGGAAATATCAAAGATACCCTGATGGGTCTCACCGTCGCTGCCTACAATGCCTGCCCGGTCAATAGCGAAGACCACATGCTGATTCTGCAGGCAGACATCATGCAACACCTGGTCATAAGCCCGCTGCAAAAAAGACGAATAGACCGCAAATACCGGTATGAGTCCTTTCATGGCCAGTCCTGCCGCAAATGTAACCGCATGCTCCTCCGCAATCCCTACATCAAAAAATCGATCCGGAAACTGATTGTGAAAACGCTTTAATCCGGTGCCGGTCTCCATGGCAGCTGTAATCGCCACAATCCGGTTATTGTCCCTGGCGGACAGATTCATGACAGACGCAAATACATCCGTATAATCTGCCTTTTTCTTCTGTTTCTTTGGCAGTCCTGTCTCAATCTCAAAGGCCCCCGTCCCGTGAAAACGAGCCGGATGGCGTTCTGCAGGTGCATAACCTTTGCCTTTTTTTGTGATGACATGCACCACCACCGGGCCGTTTACCCGGGCTGCCATATTAAAAATCCGAAGCATTTTCCGGACATCATGTCCATCCACCGGACCCAGATAGGTCAGTCCCATATTTTCAAACAGCATACCGGGGATAAACAGCTGCTTGATGCTGCTCTTCGCCTTGCGAATGCGGCTGATCATCCGTTCTCCGTATACCGGTACCCTCTGCAGGGAATCCATCACTCCGTTTTTCAGCTCCTGATAGCTGTCTGCGGTCCGGATACTGTCTAAATACCGGGAAAGCCCCCCTACATTATGGGAAATCGACATCTCATTGTCATTGAGCACGATAATAAAATTCGTCGTAAGCTTGGCGGCATTGTTCATGGCCTCAAAGGCCATACCGCCGGTCAGCGCCCCGTCTCCAATGACGGAGATCACCTTGTAGTCTTCCTGATTCAAATCTCTGGCCACTGCAAGTCCAAGCCCCGCAGAGATGGATGTGGAGCTGTGGCCGGTATCAAAGGAATCTGCCGGGCTCTCCATACGCTTCGGAAAGCCGCTCATTCCACCGAATTCTCTCAGTGTATCAAAGCCATCCTGTCTGCCGGTGAGTATTTTGTGAGTGTAACACTGATGTCCCACATCCCAGACGATCTCGTCCCTGTCAAAATCAAATGCCAAATGCAGCGCCATGGTCAGCTCCACCACGCCGAGATTGGATGCCAGATGTCCACCGTGAATGCTGACCCGGTCAATTAAAAAGGCCCGGATCTCCTCCGCCAGCATGCCATAGTCCTCAGGCTCTATTTTTTTTATATCATTTGTATGCTGAATCTGATCTAACAGCGCCATTCAAGCACCTCCCATGCGCAGCCGTTCCAATCACTCTCAGGCCTTGCGCACCGTCAAAAGCTCCACCAGTCCCTCTAAAAAGTCCGTATCACCGGGCATCTGCCGCAGCAGCTCTATGGCCCGTTCAGACAAAGACTGCACCTGACGCACAGACTCTTCCATGCCGCACAGCGTGACATAAGTGATCTTTCCATTTTTCGCATCACTGCCAATGGGCTTGCCAAGCACCTCCTGGGTGCTGGTGACATCTAAGATATCATCCTGAATCTGGAAGGCGATGCCAACCAGGCGGGCTGCCTCCTCCAACTGTGCCACCTGTGCATCCTCAGCGCCTGCCAAAATCCCGCCAATCATAAGGGCAGCCTCAATCAGAGCAGCGGTCTTTAAGGTATGGATCGTCTGAATCTTGTCCAGTGTCATGCCCGGACGACCTTCGGATTCCACATCAATCACCTGTCCGCCCAGCATGCCATAAACACCGGCCTTATTGGCCAGCACCTGCATGGCCCTGCCTACGCGAAGCGCATCCGCCTGCTCTGACACCTGGGAAAAAGCCTTTGCTGCCGTCTCAAATGCAAGGGTAAGCAATCCGTCACCTGCCAGAATTCCCATGGCTTCGCCATATTTGGCATGGGTCGTAAGCTTGCCTCTGCGATATCTGTCATTGTCCATGGCCGGAAGATCATCATGCACCAGGGAATAGGTATGAATCATCTCCATGGCTGCCGCAAAGGAATCTGCCAAGCTGCCGCTGCCTCCAAAGATCCGGTAGCTCTCCAGCAAAAGGATGGGGCGCAGACGTTTTCCACCTGCCAGTACGCTGTATTCCATGGCTTCCAAAACAGTTCGCTGCATTCCATCCACCGGGGGCAGATATTCCTTGATCACCTGCTCCGCCTGCAGAACTCTCTGCTGCAGCTGGCTTTTTATATGCGCATCTTCCATATGATCTCTATTCCTCCGATTCTTCGCTGTCAAGGGGTGTCAGGCTGCCGTCCTCATTCATGACAAGCAGCTTTTTCTCCACCTGATCGATTTTTTCATTGCATGCACGGATGATCTGCATCCCTTTTTCATAAGCCGAAAACGCATCTTCCAGAGCGATCTGCGGCTGCTCTAACTGCGTCGCGATGGTCTCTGCCTGCGCAAATAATTCTTCCAGTCCTACTTCCTGCATTGTTTTTCCTCCACCCGGGTTTTTACATCTCCGCCCTGCATATGAAGCATCAGGCACATACCTTTTTCTATCTGGTCAAAATCATTCATGACCCTTCCTGTCTCATCCGTCACAAGGGAATAGCCTGCACTAAGCTTGCGAAGGGGAGATCCGGACTCTATCCGCTGGGATAGAAGCGCCAGTGTATGTCTTCTCTCCCGCACTAGCTGCTCCATCCGTTTGGTCAGCCCTTCCTCCAAATCTAAAAGCAGCTGACGCTTCATATTGAGCTGATTTTGCGGACCGGCAAACTTCATGCGAAGCGTTAGCTGCTGCAGTCTGCTATGCAATAATGTCAGCTGCTGATTCAGCCGCTGATTCATGCGCTGCTGCAATTCATTCACATATTCATGAGCCGTATCCCGCTTCCAGACTGCCAGCTCCGCTGCCGCAGAGGGTGTGGGGGCCCGCAGATCCGCCACATAATCGATCAAGGTCGTATCCGTCTCATGTCCGACGGCCGAGATCACCGGAACCTGGCAGTCAAACACGGCACGCACCAGTGCCTCCTCATTAAACGCCCATAGATCCTCGATGGATCCGCCGCCCCGGCCGACGATCATCACATCCACACCCAGCTGCTCCAGTGCATGAATGCCGTTTATAATGCTGCTGACTGCATCCTCTCCCTGAACGAGTGCCGGATATAAAATCAGCTGTACACCGGGATTTCTGCGATAAGCGATGGACTGAATATCCCGGATCGCCGCCCCTTTTGGAGCCGTGACGATACCGATGGTCCGTGGATAGGCCGGAATGGGACGCTTGTATTCCTGGGCAAACATACCCATTTCTTCCAGCTGGCGCTTCAGTGCCTCCAGCCGTTCGAAGCGTTCTCCCACGCCGTCTAATGTGATCTGCCTGGCATAGAGCTGGTATCTTCCATCCCGCTCATATACCTGGACGCTACCGCCTACAATGACACGGTCGCCTTCCTGCATGCGGAAGGCCAGTCCTTTTCGATTGCCTGCAAACATGACACAGCCAATGGCGCCTACCGCATCCTTCAGGGTAAAATAAATATGTCCGGATGCATGGTATTTGCAATTGGATACTTCTCCACGCACCAGGATCCGCTCCAACAGAAAATCCTGTGCGAATATATTTTTGATGTACTGATTGACCTGTCCGACAGAATAAACATTTTGCTTCATGACACGTCCCTCAGAGCTCTAAGCGATACGGGCCAGCACACCGTTGACAAATGCCGCAGAATTATCCTCGCCGTATTCCTTGGCCAGCTCCACTGCCTCGTTGATGGCTACCTTGGTGGGTATATCTTCCTCGTACCGGATCTCATAAACAGCCACCCGGATCAAGGCCAGTTCCACCTTTGCCATACGGCTGGTCTTCCAGCCTGTGGCACTGGTGTTGATGATCTCGTCAATCTCCTGCAGATGTGCCAGTATATCCGATGATTTGTGCTCAATATAATCCCGATCTTCCTCAGATGCTGTATCTAAGGCATCCATAAACAGCCGCAGCTGCTCAGGGATCTCTGTTTCGTCATGAAATTCCACACGAAATATCATTTTAAAAATCAATTCCCTGATTTCTCGTCTCGTCATAATGCTCTCCTCGAGTAAAAGTAGAGTGCCTGTGCATCCACAGACACTCCTAAACGTTTCGGTCCGACTCTATTTTGTATCCGTCATATCTACACTCACGATCTTTACATTGATCGTGCCTACTTCAAGCCCTGTCATAGTCTCAACTGCTGTACGCACACGATCCTGTACATTTCCGGATACTTCCGGAATAGAATAGCCAAATTTGATATTCAGATTCATATCGACGGTCACGATGCCGTCCAATACATCCACACGGACACCCTTTGCCAGATATTTGATACCGGTCTTTGCCACGATCTCATTTGTAATATTGCCGGCCAGTGATGCGACTCCCTCTACCTCTGTCGCTGCCAGGCCTACAACGATGGCTACGACCTCATCTGCCACACGGATCACTCCCATTTTGTCTTCTTTTATCTTTAATGTTTTATGATTCTCTTCCATACTGTATGTCCTCCTGCTTCTGTTCCCAGTCTTCCATCCATTTTACACCAAAGCGTATGAAAGTACAAGCAAAAAACATCCCCCTTGCACACCAGGAAAAAAATCACTATACTGGTATTTGAACTTTTCCCATGAAAGGAGTCATTATGATCAAGCGGGGCGATCTGTTTCATCTGTCCTTTTATAAAAAAGAACGTTTTACCGGAAGCTTCCAGGGCATGCGCTACCTCATCACAAAGGCCGCCGAATCCGACGTGCCGGAGGCGGCAGACGTGCTCCGGGCCATCACCTATCCGGAGCCTTATAATTATGAACATACATCCAGCGAAGAGATGACCTCCCACGATTTTCCATTTGCAGAGGAAGGTCTGGATCAAGCCTGCGACTGGCTAAACGAACAGTATCAAGCCAGGGCTGACTACTGGCAGCTGTGCAAAAAAAATATCTGAAAGGAGTCTGCTGCTCATGAAAAAAGTCAAACAAATTCTCGCCATCATCGGTATCATTCTGCTGGTGGGCATGTATGCCGTCACCATCATACTGGCTCTGACCGATGATCCCAATACCATGAATGCTTTTCGTGCCTCGATCTACTGCACCGTGATCGTTCCGGTACTGATCTGGGCCTACAGTTTTATTTACAAGTTGTTAAAAAAATGACACGCCGCTAAGACGTGTCATTTTTCATCTCTTTTTTATTTGAGTGGAGACTGGCGGTAGATAATGTCCTCTCTGCCGGGTCCGTTTGAAATCATCGTAATGGGGTATCCGATCTGGCCTTCAATAAATTCGATATAGTCACGGCAGTTCTGGGGCAGTTCCTCAAAGGAACGGATGCCCTGGATATCGCATTTCCATCCGGGCAGCACCTTAAACACCGGCTTTGCCTTTTTCAACTTGGCTGTAACAGGGAAATCAGTGGTTACCTGGCCGTCAATCTCATATCCCACGCATACGGGGATCTCGTCCAAATAACCAAGTGCATCCACAACCGTAAGTGCAGCGTCTGTCGTACCCTGCATGCGGCAGCCGTATTTGCTGGCTACGCAGTCAAACCAGCCGACACGTCTCGGTCTTCCGGTGGTTGCACCGTATTCTCCGCCATCTCCACCATGATTTCTCAGAAGCTCTGCTTCCTCTCCGAAAATCTCACTGACAAACTCTCCGGCACCAACCGAAGAAGAATAAGCCTTGACTACCGTCACGACCTGACGAATCTCATAGGGCGGAATGCCTGCACCGATAGCACCATAAGCAGCTAATGTAGAGGATGATGTCACCATGGGATAAATGCCATGATCCGGATCCTTCATGGTTCCCAGCTGACCCTCTAAGAGGATCGTCTTGTTCTCCTTAAGTGCCTGTGCCAGATAGGCAGATACATCACATACATAGGG
>CAVITM010000074.1:0-10439 GCA_963645455.1 Moraxellaceae bacterium
ATGGTGGGTTATTTTAACGGAACCAACAAAACCGTCTGGGTCATGACCCAGGGCTTGATTCAGACACTACTGGTACGTCTGCCGCTGGCATATTTTATGAGTATCCAGCCTGATGCCAGCCTGACCAAGATCGGTCTGGCGGCTCCGGTGGCAACCACAGTGGGAGTCATTTTAAACGTGGGATTCTTCCTTTATTTGAGTCGTAAGGAGAAGAACGATAGCGTATAATTGATTGTTAAACTATAATTATGAGGAGAAGCTCCATTCGCAATGACGCGGATGGAGCTTTGTGTTACAATGGGAAAAGAAAAATGAAGGGAAGGAAGCTCCATCAATGGCAAAGACTAGAACAATCGGCATTCTCGCCCATGTAGATGCAGGAAAGACCACGCTTTCAGAGGCGATTCTCTATGAAGCAGGGACCATCCGCTCCCTGGGACGGGTGGATCATAAGGATGCATTTTTAGATACGGATCAGCAGGAGCGGGCCCGTGGCATTACGATTTTTTCCAAGCAGGCGCGTTTTACCTGGAAGGAACGGAACCTGACGCTGCTGGACACTCCGGGGCATGTAGATTTTTCCGGAGAGATGGAGCGTGTGCTCAGCGTGCTGGACGTGGCTGTGCTGGTGATCAGCGCCACGGACGGTGTGCAGAGTCATACGAGAACCCTGTGGAAGCTTTTTTCACAATATCATCTCCCGGTATTTTTGTTTATCAATAAAATGGACCTGACAGACCGTTCTGAAGAGGATCTGATGGCAGAGCTGCAGGGGGAGCTCTCCGACGGATGCCAGAATTTTTCCGCAGCCCGGGATGCCCAGTGGATGGAAAATATTGCTATGTGCGAGGAAGGCCTGCTGGAGCATTATCTGGAGACAGGAGAGTTGGATGAGCAACAGCTGCGGGACCAGGTGAAGGATCAGAAGATTTTTCCCTGTTTTTTTGGTACAGCATTAAAAAATGAAGGCGTGAGGGAGCTGTTGGATGGACTGGAGGAGTTTGCGCCGGAAGCTTCTTTTGATGAGCATGCGCCCTTTGGGGCGCGGGTGTTTAAAATCTCCAGAGACGATTCCGGTAATCGCCTGAGCTGGCTTCGACTGACGGGAGGCAGGCTCCGTGTCAAGGATCTTTTGGATACAGGAGCGGAGGAAGCTGAAAAGGTCAATCAGATCCGCCTGTACTCAGGCACCAAATATGAGTCGGTGGAGGAGGTAAGTGCCGGTGATGTATGTACGATTCCGGGACTATCTGCCACCGGGCCGGGAGAGGGCCTGGGTGCCCTGGAGGATCTGGCGCCGCCCAGCCTGGCACCGGTCATGACCTATCGGCTGGTGCTGCCGGATACCTGTGATCCCTTCGTATTTTTGGGAAAGCTTCGTCAGCTGGAGGAGGAGGATCCCCTGCTGCATGTGCAGTGGAATGAGCGCCTGCGGGAGATTTCCGTGCAGCTCATGGGGGAGGTGCAGACACAGATTTTGCGGGAGCTGATCTGGCAGCGCTTCCATGAGGAGGTTTCCTTTGAGCAGGGACATATTGTATATAAAGAAACCATTGCTGCTCCGGTGGAGGGTGTGGGGCATTATGAGCCCCTGCGCCATTATGCGGAGGTTCATCTGCTGCTAGAGCCGGGAGAGCGGGGCAGCGGCATCGAGATCGCCACCGCATGCAAGGAGGATGTGCTGGACAAAAACTGGCAGCGGCTGATTCTTACCCATATCAGGGAATGTGATCATCCCGGGGTGCTGACCGGCGCACCGGTGACAGACCTGCGGATCACCCTGCTGTGCGGACGAGCCCACCAGAAGCATACGGAGGGCGGTGATTTCAGGCAGGCCACCTACCGGGCCATCCGTCAGGGACTGATGAAGGCAAAAAATATATTGCTTGAGCCCTATTACCAGTTTGTTCTGGATGTTCCCATGGAGCAGATCGGACGTGCCATGGCTGACATTCAGCATATGAAGGGAAGCTTTGAACCGCCCCAGAGCATGGAAAACGGTGCCATGAGCAGGCTCATTGGAAAAGCGCCGGCGGGATGTCTGCAGAGTTATCTGTCCGAGGTCAATGCCTATACCAAGGGCTGCGGTCGATTAAGCCTTACCCTCAGCGGTTATGAGCCGGTGGATCCAGATTTGCAGGAGCAGATCGTACAGGAAATCGGCTATGACTGTGAGGGAGACTTAGACCGCCCCACCGGATCCGTATTTTGTGCCCACGGAGCAGGATTTGTGGTTCCCTGGTATGAGGTGGAGGACTATATGCATATGGACAGCGGATGCTTTGATTCCCGTGAACCTCAGGTTACAGGCTCCGTGGATATGGAAGCCTATGAGCAGGCGCTGCTGGAGGAGCAGGCACGGCTGCTGCAGGCCAAGGAGGCAGCCCGGGCCAGCCGCAGCGGTCAGAACAGCTATGCAGGGGAACAGGAGCTTCAGGAGATTTTTGCCCGAACCTTTGGAACGGTGAAGCGACGCACCGGTGCCATGGATACGGATCTTGGCTATGAAAAGAAGGACCGGGTGCCGGAAAAGACAAAGTCCTACGCATCGAAGCTGCGGCGGCCGGAGGAATCCCCCTATCCCAGAAAACCGGTGGATGCGCCGGAGGAATATCTGATCGTGGATGGCTATAATGTGATTTTTGCATGGGAGGAGCTGAAGACCCTGGCGTCGAAAAATCTCGATGCAGCCAGAGACCAGCTGAATGATATTTTATGTGATTATCAGGGTTATAGGGGATGTCATCTCATCGTGGTATATGACGCATACAAGCGAAAGGGCGCCCCGGGCAGTGAGCAGGACTACCACAATATCCGGCTGGTGTTTACGCGTGAGGGACAGACGGCGGATATGTATATAGAAGCATATGTAAGAACCCTGGGGAAAAAGGCAAAAGTCACCGTGGCCACATCCGATGGATTAGAGCAGCTCACCGTCAGCTCCGGAGGAGCACTGCGCATGTCATCCGGGGAGCTTCGGCTGGAGATCCAGGCGGCGAAGCAGGAGATCCGGGGAACCTACCTGGACCGGGAATATCCAAAGGGCGGCAAAAATTTTCCTTTTGCAGAGCAGGAGTGTATAAAAAAATGATAGAGACGTCAAGGGTGCAGATCATCGCACATATTCATACGGATTTCCCCACAAAATTTGGGATTCCCCGACAGAGCAGTCTGGTGGACCAGCTTCGGGGAGAGATTGTATTTGAGCCGGAATTTCGCCAGATAGAGGCTTTTCGCGGCATAGAGGAATATTCTCATCTGTGGCTTTTGTGGGAATTTTCGGAGGCCAAGCGGGACCACTGGTCTGCCACGGTGAAGCCTCCAAGACTGGGAGGAAAAATCCGCATGGGCGTTTTTGCCACCCGTTCTCCCTTCCGCCCCAATCCCATCGGTTTATCCTGCGTGCGGCTGGTGGAGCTAAGGCAGGATGAGACCCGGGGGCCGGTGCTTGTGGTGGCAGGCGTCGATCTCATGGACGGAACGCCTATCTATGACATCAAGCCCTATCTGCCCTATGTGGATGCCCATCCGGATGCGTCCGGCGGATTTGGCGACCGGGTAAAGGATCATGCGCTGAAAGTCGAATTTCCACGGGAATTACTGGAGCGGCTGCCCCAGGAAAAGCGGGCGGGGGCAGTGGCCTTTTTACAGCAGGATCCCCGACCGGCCGTAGGCCGCGATCCGCAGCGCATATACAAGATCGCCTACGGCGAATGTGACATTCATTTTACGGTGGAGGAAGACCGGCTGATGGTTCGGAATGTAAAACACAACATCTAGTAGTTGACTTGAAAAAATTCTCAATATTTTGCAAATAGGGGGTTCCATTTTTCCACAGAATCCGCTATGATAATTGTAGTTATTCAGAGCCAGGCTTCGAAGAAGCGATTTTGCGAATGGGGGCTGAATAGTTACGGAACATGAATGGAGAATAGCTATGGACAACTATAGAATCATAAAAAGGGATGGAAAGGAAGTCGCATTTGAGGAGGAGAAGATCGTAAATGCCGTCTCAAAGGCGAATCACGAGATCGAGGATATTTACAAGCTGAGCGAATGCCAGATCCGGGCGATTGCCAGCAATGTCAAGGCACAGGTGGCTCAGTCGCTGCATACGGTCAATGTAGAAGAGATCCAGGATATGGTGGAAAAGGGCATTATGCAGATGCGTGGCTACGAGGTGGCACAAAAATACGTGCGCTACCGCTACACGAGAGAACTGGCCCGCAAGGCCAATTCCACCGACAATGGAATTTTAGCATTGCTGGAGCGGATCAATGAGGAAGTCAAGCAGGAGAACTCCAACAAGAATCCGATCATCAATTCCACCCAGCGGGATTATATGGCGGGAGAGGTGAGCAAGGATCTCAGCAGCCGTATTCTGCTGCCGGAGGAGATCATCCGTGCCCACAATGAAGGTGTGATCCATTTCCATGATATGGATTATTACGCTCAGAAGGAGCACAACTGTGATCTGATCAATCTGCAGGATATGCTGGAAAACGGAACCGTCATCAACGGCACCCGGATCGACAAGCCCCACAGCTTTTCCACGGCCTGCAATGTCACCACACAGATCGTGGCTCAGGTCGCTTCCAACCAGTACGGCGGACAGTCATTTTCACTGGCCCATCTGGCGCCCTTTGTAAATATCAGCCGTCAGAGAATCCGCACAGAGGTGGAGACAGAGCGTATGGAATGCGGTGAATCCATGGATGAGGAGATCATCTCACGGATCACGGAAAAGCGGCTGGCCAGAGAAGTGCAGCAGGGCGTGCAGATCATTCAGTATCAGCTCAATACTCTGATGACCTGCAACGGACAGTCTCCTTTTGTGACAGTATTCATGTATCTGGATGAAGTATCGGATGCCCAGACCAGGGATGACCTGGCCATGGTGATCGAGGAGACGCTGCGCCAGCGGATGCAGGGTGTCAAAAATGAGAAGGGTGTATGGATCACTCCGGCATTCCCCAAGCTGATCTATGTGCTGGATGAGGACAATATCTATGAGGATTCCAAATACTGGTATCTGACCAAGCTGGCAGCACAGTGCTCTGCCAAGCGTCTGGTGCCGGACTACATCTCAGCAAAGATGATGCGGGAGCTGAAAGGTGGCAATGTCTATACATGCATGGGCTGCCGTTCCTTCTTAACAGTAGAAGAAAAACAAAAAAATCCCGATGGCACATACAAATTCTACGGCCGGTTCAATCAGGGCGTAGTCACCATCAATCTGGTGGATGTGGCATGTGCTTCCGATGGGGATATGGATGCCTTCTGGGAGATTTTAGAGGAGCGGCTGGAGCTTTGCCACCGGGCACTTCGCTGCCGGCATGAGCGCCTGCTGGGGACACCTTCGGATGTAGCTCCCATTCTGTGGCAGTACGGAGCACTGGCTCGCCTGAAAAAAGGCGAGGTCATCGACCGATTGCTCTACGACGGATATTCCACCATCTCCCTTGGCTATGCAGGACTCTACGAGATGTGCGTGCGCATGACCGGCAAATCCCATACCGATCCGGAGGCCAAGCCTTTTGCTCTGGCCGTTATGCAAAAGCTCAATGACAAATGTGCCCAGTGGAAGGCAGCAGAGAATATCAGCTACTCCGTTTACGGTACGCCTATGGAGTCTACCACCTACAAATTTGCAAAATGTCTGCAGCGCCGCTATGGCATCATTCCGGGGGTTACAGATAAGAACTATATTACCAACAGCTACCATGTACATGTGACGGAAAAAATCGACGCTTTCTCCAAGCTCAAGTTTGAGTCCGAGTTCCAAAAGCTTTCTCCCGGCGGTGCCATCAGCTATATTGAGGTGCCCAATATGCAGCAGAATATCTCCGCTGTGCTGGAGGTCATGAAATATATTTATGACAATATCATGTATGCGGAGCTGAATACGAAGAGTGATTTCTGCGAGAAATGCAGCTACGACGGAGAGATCAAGATCGTAAAGGATGACAGCGGCAAGCTGGTCTGGGAGTGCCCCAACTGCGGCAACCGTGATCAGGATACGCTTTTTGTGGCCAGACGTACCTGCGGCTATATCGGCACACAGTTCTGGAATCAGGGCCGCACCCAGGAGATCAAAGAGCGGGTGCTGCATCTGTCCAATGATTAACTGAATATATAATAGGAGAGAAAAAATACCTGTCAGGAGCGGCAGGTATTTTTTTACGCTCTTTTTACATAATTTTTACGAATGGGTGGTAACGGATTTTACATTGGAGCACTATGATAGGTTCTGTTAGATAAATGAAAGAATTTGAAGAAAGAATTTGGAGGAAAAACAAATGAAGAAGAAATTACTCGCAACAATTCTGATGGCAGCAATGGCTGTATCAATGATGACTGGCTGTGGATCCAGCGATGATACCACTGCTGACACGACTACAGAGACAGAGGCCACAGACAGCGAGGCAGCCGACAGCGAAGCAGCAGACAGCGAAGCAGCAGACAGCTCAGCAGATTCTGCAAGCTCTCTGGCAGGAAATGAGATCACAGTTGTATCCAGAGAAGATGGATCCGGTACAAGAGGCGCATTCATTGAGCTGACCGGCGTAGAAGTAGATGATCAGGATATGACTACTGTAGAAGCGATCATCACCAACAGCACCGAGGTAATGATGACCACCGTTGCAGGTGATGAGAATGCCATCGGATATGCATCCATGGGATCCATGAACGATACCGTAAAGGCTGTTAATGTTGAAGGTGTTGAGGCAACTGCAGAAAATGTAAAGAACGGAACCTACGTATTATCAAGACCTTTTAACATCGCCACACAGGCAGAGGTTTCTGATGTAGCACAGGATTTCATCAACTTTATCATGAGTGCTGAGGGACAGGCAGTCATTGAGGAAAAGGGTTATATCGCAGTGGATTCTGAGGCAGCTTCCTTTGAGAGCAATGGCGCTACCGGCAAGATCGTTGTAGCTGGTTCCTCTTCTGTAACACCTGTGATGGAGAAGCTTCAGGAGGCATATTTAGAGATCAACTCAGGCGCAGAGATCGAGCTTCAGGAAAGTGATTCTACCACCGGTATGACTCAGGCCATCGACGGAACCTGTGATATCGGAATGGCTAGCCGTGAGTTAAAGGACAGCGAGCTTGAAGCAGGCCTGACCTCCACCTCAATTGCCATGGATGGTATCTGCGTCATCGTAAACAATGCAAATGATATTTCAGACCTGACATGCGATGATATCGCAGCAATCTTCAAGGGAGAGCGTACAGAATGGTAAAAGAAAGGGTCATGAAAGCAGTATTCTTCGCCACCGCATGCATCAGCATCCTTGCGGTGGGGTTGATCTGCATTTTCCTTTTTGCAAACGGACTGCCGGGTATCAAAGAAATCGGATTGTTTAATTTCCTGTTTGGAACTACCTGGCGTCCTGGAAATGGTGATTATGGAATCCTGCCGATGATCGTCGGAAGCCTGTATGTAACGGCTGGGGCGGTCATCATCGGCGTACCAATCGGAATTCTGACAGCAGCATTCCTGGCAAAGTTTTGTCCGAAACGGCTCTATTCTCCTTTAAAAAGCGGCGTGGAGCTGATGGCAGGTATCCCTTCAGTTGTATATGGTTTCTTTGGACTGGTGGTTCTCGTGCCCTTTGTACGAAATACCATTGGCGGCAAGGGCTACAGTATTCTGACGGCAAGTATCTTGCTTGGTGTTATGATCCTCCCTACGATTGTAAATGTCTCAGAATCTGCTATTTGTGCCGTACCAAAGAGCTATTATGAAGGATCCCTGGCACTGGGAGCAACCCATGAGCGCAGTGTATACCGCATGGTGCTTCCTGCTGCAAAATCCGGTATTTTCGCAGGCGTGATCCTTGGAATCGGTCGTGCCATCGGTGAGACCATGGCGGTGATCATGGTAGCCGGCAATCAGGCGGTGCTGCGTGCACCAAACGAGCTGCTGAAGGGTGTATGTACACTGACAGCCAATATCGTAATCGAGATGGGCTATGCACAGGATCTGCACCGGAAGGCGCTGATTGCTACAGGCGTGGTGCTCTTTGTATTTATTCTCATTATTAATCTCTGTTTCAGCCTGGTGAAGCGAAAGGTGGTACGTGAGTCATGACATTAGTTGCAAATGATGAAAAGTCTTACGAAAAAATCATCACAAAAAACAAACGCACGGCGCTTTTGCTTCGGATTCTTACGATTGCAGCTGCATCTCTCACGGTAGTGGTGCTTGGATTTTTAGTTGTATACATCCTGGTAAAGGGCATTCCCCATCTGACTCCGGAGCTGTTTGCGTGGGAATATGATTCAGAAAATGTGTCCATGCTTCCGGCGCTGATCAATACGCTTGAAATGGTATTTTTTACATTGCTGATTGCGATTCCCTGCGGAATTGGCGCTGCAATCTATCTGGTGGAATATGCAAACGCAAAAAACAAGCTGATTCCGGTGATCCGCATGACAGCAGAGACATTGACCGGTATTCCGTCGATTGTATATGGACTTTTCGGAATGCTGTTTTTCAATCAGCTCTTTGGTATGTCCATCTTATCCGGTGCGCTGACACTGGCAATCATGGTACTGCCGGTGATCATGCGAACTACCGAGGAAGCATTGGTAGCCGTACCCAAAAGCTACCGGGAAGGAAGCTTTGGTCTGGGAGCCGGAAAGCTGCGTACGATTTTTCGCATCGTACTTCCTGCGGCGCTGCCGGGTATCTTTTCCGGTATTGTGCTCTCTGTGGGACGTATTGTAGGAGAGACCGCTGCATTGATCTATACAGCCGGCACAGTTACCACGGCAGCCACCTCACTGACAAGCTCCGGACGTACACTGGCAGTTCATATGTATCTGCTTTCAAAGGAAGGTTTAAATACGGATCAGGCCTATGCAACGGCAGTGGTATTGCTGGTACTGGTGATCCTCATCAACTTTGCGGCAGGCAGAATCGTAAGAGGAAAACAAAAAGATTAAAGAAGGAGCACACATGGCAGACAAATTTAGCGTTGAGCATTTGGATTTGTACTACGGTGATTTTCATGCGTTAAAGGATATCAATATGACTTTGCCGGAGCATGAGGTAACAGCCTTTATCGGACCCAGCGGATGCGGAAAATCAACGTTTTTAAAGACATTAAACCGGATGAACGATCTGGTGGAGAGCTGCAAGATCACAGGAAAGATCCTGTTGAATGATACAGATATTTATCAGGATATGAATGTGAATCTGCTGCGCCGGAGAGTGGGAATGGTCTTCCAGAGTCCCAATCCCTTCCCCATGAGCATTTATGACAATATCGCCTACGGACCCCGTACCCACGGCATCAGAAATAGAGCGCAGCTGGATGAGATCGTAGAGCGTTCTCTTTCCCAGGCAGCCATCTGGGATGAACTGAAGGATCGTTTAAAAAAATCAGCACTGGGATTATCCGGTGGACAGCAGCAGAGGCTTTGCATCGCCCGGGCGCTGGCAGTCAATCCGGAGGTCATTTTAATGGATGAGCCTACCTCGGCATTGGATCCCATCTCGACTTCAAAGATCGAGGATCTGGTACTGGAGCTGAAGAAAGACTATACCATCATCATGGTGACACATAATATGCAGCAGGCAACACGTGTCTCTGACCGCACCGCATTTTTCCTGTTAGGCGAGGTCGTGGAGTATGACCGCACGGAAACGCTGTTTTCTATGCCTCGTGATAAGCGAACTGAAGATTATATCACCGGACGCTTTGGTTAAAAAGGAGAAAAACGATGCCGAGAAAAAATTATGACAAGCAGTTAGAGCAGCTGAAAGATCAGATGATCACCATGGGCTGCATGATTGAAAATACCATCAGCAGGACGATTCAGGCACTGGCAGAGCAGAATGTGGAGCTGGCAGAGGAAGTCATCGCTTCTGATTATGAGATCGATACCCAGGAGCGAGCCATTGAACAGCTGTGCTACAAGCTCTTGCTTACCCAGCAGCCCCTGGCAGGAGATCTGCGGATCGTATCTGCCACCATGAAGATGATCACGGATATGGAGCGAATCGGAGATCACGGAGAGGATATTTCAGAGCTGACTATCCGGATGGCCGGAAAGCCCTATTCCCAGGAGATCTCAGATATTGAGCAGATGGCCACCGAGGCTACAAAAATGGTGACAAACAGTGTGGACGCTTACGTCAACCGTGATATGGAACTGGCCAGAGCCGTCATCGCAGCAGATGATGTGGTAGACGATCTCTTTAATAAGGTAAAAGAGAAGATCATCGAAGGAATCCGTTTCGGTAAATGTGACGGAGAGCAGGCAACAGATCTTCTTATGGTAGCAAAGTACTTTGAGCGGATCGGTGATCATGCAACAAATATTGCCGGCTGGGTGATCTTTTCACTGACCGGCCAACATGAATAAAAAGTTACAGTTCACACAGCAGTCGGACACTTGCTGTCAGGCTGCGTAAGAACATG
>CAVITM010000075.1:0-10363 GCA_963645455.1 Moraxellaceae bacterium
TCTTCAGCCACAGGCTCTTTTTGTGTCCCTCCGTACCGCTCGGACGGAAAGGACACTGCAGTGAAGAGCAACGAAACAACGAAACGCAAGAGCGGGTTCAATCCCAACCGAGCCTGCTATCTGACGGCAGATGGGAAATTTTACTGCTACCAGTTTTGGGACGATGATGCCAAGCGCGTGGTGATGCAGAGACTTGAGGTTGGCAAAGATCTGTCGCTTGAACTGACCATCATGCTCGATGAGTCCGACCACGACATGGATTTGCAGGATCGCTACGAGAGCGAACTGCGCGATCCCCTGTTTGACGCGAAGGTGAACAGCTACAAGGCCGATCCCAACAACGAGGACGCAGTCGATCCCTGGGACATGATCGCTGACAAGAGTGGCTGTCCGGAAAACGCCATGTTCGCCGAGCCGGAGCAGGAAAATCCACAGGTTACAGAAGTTCGCCGCGTCATTGACGAGGAATGCACTGAGTCGCAGAAGGAGTTTTTCTATCGACATTTCGGAGAATGCGCCCAGCTTGAGGAGATGCGCCAGGCTGAAGCCGAGCGGACGGGTAAGCTGCCGTCAGCACAGGCGTTCACCAATCGAAAAAACAAGCTCATCGATAAAGCCGCCAGAGCCCTCGGTGTAGAACGGGTAAAGCGTCACGCTTATCCGAAAAAGGACTGAGCCGTGAACGGCGGCGTATACGGCGGTCGGAGTCCTCCCCGGCCGCACCTCTTCGGAGGGTTGAATTTTTCGGAAGTGAGTGAGGAAGGAAATACATCCATCCTCCGCAGCAATGCAAATCGGAACAGGAGGACAAACCTATGAGATTAAAACACAAAGTACGAATCAATATTGCCGACAAAAGCGGCAGAAAGCAGGAAGTCCTGCAGAGCGAACGCAGGAGCATCCCTAAAAGACTGCTTACACTGCTGTTCGGTGAATTCTGTGAGGTGCTTGTGCTTACACCCGGCGAAACAGTAGAGGGTATTGAAATTCATGAAATGCGGGGTGGCAACAATGCATGAGAATATCGAGCTGATGATGCCAATCAAAGCCACTCCGTATGAGCATCAGAAAAAGGCGTTTGCTTTTGCCTGCGATAAATTCGGCGTGTTCGACAATCGCCTAAAAAGCCGCGGCACGGCTCTGCTGATGGAAATGGGCACAGGCAAGACAATCGTCAGCATCGCCGTGTCCGGGTGTCTGTATCAGTATGGCAAGGTAAGCCGAGTGCTTGTGGTCGCGCCGCTATCCATCCTCGGTGTTTGGCAGGAGGAATTTGATAAGTTTGCCGACTTCCCGTATTCGCTCACTGTTTTAAGCGGCACTGTAGCAAAGAAAAAGGACCAGCTGACAAAGCTCCCGGATAAGGGAATGCAGGTCGTGGTTGTAAATTACGAATCCGCGTGGCGGCTCGAAAAAGAACTGCTGGCATACAACGCCGATCTGGTGATTGCGGATGAAGCCCACAAGCTGAAAGAAAACCGCAGCAAGCAGAGCAACGGGATGCATCACATCGGAGATAAGGCGCGGTACAAGCTACTTCTTACGGGTACGGTCATTACCAATCGCGAGCTTGACGTTTTCTCGCAGTATCGGTTTCTGAATCCGCAGATTTTCGGCACATCTTTCTACGCTTTCCGCAATCACTTTTTTGATATGTCCGGCTACGGCAATCATACTCCGGTCTTTCGCCGCTGGATGACAGACGAGTTCCTGCAAAAGCTCCACTCGGTAGCCTATCGGGTAACTAAGGCGGAGTGCCTGGATTTACCGGAAATCACCGAAGAAGTCCGCACCGTGGATTTGGAAAAGGACGCTTTAAAAATATACGACAGCATTGAAGACGAAAGCTATGCCGAACTTGATGAATCCGAGGTGACCACGGCGAACATCCTTACAAGGCTTCTGCGGCTGATGCAGATTACGGGCGGACACCTCACCGATGATGATGGCGTAGTCAATACCGTGAGCCGAGCCAAGCTGGACGCGCTTTCAGATATTGTCGACTCCTGCATGGCTGAAGATAAGAAACTCGTTATCATGGCTCGATTTGTGCCGGAACTGGACGATATTCAGGAGCTTCTCGAAAAAAAGAAAATCGGTTATGCCGTGGTGCGCGGCGGCATCAAAGATCGCGACAGCGAAATCCATCGCTTTCAGTATGACGATAGGTGCCGTGTATTCGTGGGGCAGATTGCTGCAGCGGGTCTGGGCATTACGCTCACTGCGGCCAGCACGATGGTCTTCTATTCTCTCGATTACAGTATGAGCAATTTTGAGCAGGCAAAGGCGCGTATTCACAGAGCCGGTCAAAAGGAAAACTGCCATTACATCTACCTCATTTGCCGGAACACCATAGACCGCAAGGTTCTGTACGCTCTGCGCAAAAAGATGAACCTCGCAAAAATGCTCGTTGACGACTACCGAAAAGGCAGAAATCCATTCCGAGACTGAACCTTCCGGGTGGGGGTTGAATTTTTCGGTAGTAAGTGAAAGGAGGTAGTCACCGATGGAGAATACACAAATTTTTGAAATGGCTGACAGGCTCAAATCACTGCAGGAGCAGAAGAAAGACCTCGAAGCCCAGGTCAAGGCTCTGGGTGCGGAAATCGCCGAACTTGACGAGCAGCTTTCCGATGCCATGACAGAAGCCGAACTCGACCGCTTCTCCCGTAACGGCAGCACGTTCTATCTGAAGAGCAGACTGTTCGCATCCCCGGCTGCAGGCCGCAAGGACGAGATGATGCAGGCACTCAAAGAAAACGGATACGGCAGCCTGGTCGTGGAGACGGTCAACGCAAACACACTCGCATCCTTTATCAAGGAACAGCGAGAAATCACCGGCGAGGATATCCCAGCATGGCTCGGCGATTCCGTCAGCACTTATGAAAAAGTGTCGGTCGGCGTTCGCAGAGCGTAAACGCCGGGACATTATGGCAACGCGCAAATCACAACCTATTTTCATTTTACAGGAGGACATTGATTATGTCAGACAATAAGAACACTGCAATCGCAGTAGCGGAGGGCTTTGCCGCTCTCGCAAACAGAGACGTACTGAACGAGGCGCTGGCGGATGATTGCCAGGGACTGGAGTTTTCTTTCGACCGTGTAAAACTGCCAGCAGGCGGAGGCACGGCATTCGAAATTCCATCCGCAGACAGTGACGAATCGGAAATGGCAAAGGACATCACGGGCGTTATCGTATACAACCATCCGTCCTACGCATTTTATAAGGACAAGTATTCCGGCGGCAGCAATCCGCCCGACTGCGGCTCTTTTGACGGCGTGCTCGGCATCGGCACTCCGGGCGGCAACTGCGCGAGCTGCCCTTACAACAAATTCGGCAGCGGCGAAGGCCAGAGCAAGCTGTGCAAGAACAAGCGTATGCTCTATATCTTGCGTGAAGGAGAGTTGTTCCCCATCACACTGTCTCTGCCGACCGGTTCGCTCAAGTCCTTTACAAACTATGTGAAGAGCCAGCTGTCCCGCGGCCGCAAGCTGAATCAAGTGGTCACAAAGATTACGCTGAAGAAAGCGACCAACGCATCCGGCATCGCATTCTCTCAGGCTGTGTTCACGTTTGACCGAATGCTCAGCCCGGAAGAGCGTACAGCGGTAGCCGATGTGACCGAAACGGTTAAATCCTATGCCGCGAATCTCACTCCGGCGTCTTATGTGGACGATGAGCCGATGATCGACCCGGAAACGGGAGAAGTCATTGAGCCTTCGAAGTAAGAGTACCGAAAGCCCGGAGGGGCGTTATGTCTCTCCGGGTATCCCCATAGGAGGTTTTACATGAATACGGATTATAAATGCATCGTCACAGTGGACGGCATCCAAAGATACATAGGTAATAGTGCTGTCGTTGCATTTGACTTTGAAACAGCGCCGGACGACCCTTACCGTGAAGAGGAGAAATCCGCGCTTGACCCTGCCAGGGCGCATATTGTCGGATGCTCTTTTTCTGTAGCGGAGGGCACGGGCATCTATGTTCCCGTGGCGCATCGCATCGGAAATAACATCGACAGAGATGCCTTTTTCAAATTCCTCGCGGATTTTCTGACAGATTCCGCAGTCACAAAGGTCGCGCATAACATTGCCTTCGAGTCTGCTTTCGCCTATGCCGCAGGTATCGTGATTCAAGCTCCCGTATACGACACCATCTGTGCGGCGCAGATGACGTTGAAAAACAACTATGAGTTCCGCAGGCTGAACGAGAGCGGTTTGAAGAAACTGGCGGACGAGCTTTTTCACGAGCCGCTCCCGTCCTTCTCCGTTGTTACGGACGGCAGGCATTTTGACGAACTGGACGCGCAGGATACGGAAACCGTGCGTTACGGCTCCGCGGACTCGGATTTCGCCTTGCGGCTCTATCACAAGTTCAACGACTGGTTTGAGCGCTTTCTTCCGAAACACAGATACATCGCTGAAGAACTGGAAAGCCCGACCGCGGTGTACCTCGGCATTATGAAAAGGAACGGACTCCCGGTCAATCTTCCGCTTATGCAGGAACGCAAGGTCGAGGCTGAAAACGAGATGGAACGTATCCGCGGCGAGATTGAGTTCATCATCGGCGATGTGAATATCGGAGCAAACTGCTCTACGCAGGCGTTCAAGAATTACCTGTACAAAGACCTGGGTCTCCCTGTTTTGAAAACCACCGAATCTAATCGTGAAGCGGCGGACGATATGACTATGACGCTTCTGAAAGAATGGTGTGACAAGAATCGCCCGGAGCTTTCGCAGCTGTTCACACTGGTACAGGAATATCGCAAATGGAGCAAAATCAAGTCCACATATATCGACGGCTATATGAAATACATCAATCCCGTGACGGGATGTATTCACCCCGATATGTTTGCGCTGTCCACGGATACAGGCAGAATGAACTGCCGAAACCCCAATGCGCAGAATATGCCAAGAAAGACCAACGATCCCATCGGCGTCCGTAATTTTATCAAAGCTCCGGAGGGCAGCCTACTTCTGTCTCTTGATTTCTCGCAAATAGAACTGCGCGTAGGCGCGTTCTACTGCCGTGACGAGCGGATGCTGGATACCTACCGCATGAACGGCGATATCCATGCCGCCACAACCAGCGTCATTTTCGATGTGAGTTATGAGGAAGCACAGGACAAGCATTCCGAAAATTACAAAGAGCACCGGACGATTGCGAAAAACGTCAACTTCGGCACTTTTTACGGTCTGTTTCCAAGAGGTCTGCAGAAAACGCTGAAATTTAAGGCGGGGGTTGAAAAATCGGTTAGTGAATGCGAGGAGATACTGGCGAACCTCAAGCGAGGATATAGGGGGCTTACATCGTGGCAGGAAGAAATGAAAGCGGACGCGGCACGGCGTTTGTATTCGGAAACCTGGCTCGGCCGGCGCAGATATCTACCCGGTATCACCTCAGATAACTGGGGACAGAAGTCTTTCGCTGAGCGATGTGCTTTGAATACACCAATCCAGGGAACGGCGGCGGATATTCTAAAGCTCGCCATTGCAAGGATTTTGAAAGGTCTGCCGGAGCGGGAATGGCTCAAGCCTGTTCTGCAGATTCACGATGAACTGGTATTTCTTCTCCCGGCGGATAAGCTGGATGAAGCCATTGCATTCGTGAAGAAATGCATGGAAGCACAGCCGTTTCCCGACTTTGACGTTCCCATCATTGCGGAAGCGTCCGCAGGCACACAGTTCGGAAAGATGGAGGAATTGGAGGTTTAATCGATGGAAAACAGACGAGAATACAAGCTGCCTGAAACACTCAGACGGCTAATGGCGCGGCATCCGCATACGGGCAAAAGAACAACGCAGAAGGAACTGGCGGCGTACATCGGTGTTCGTCCGCAGACGCTGTCTTTGTATACGTGCGGAAAGTCAGTGCCGCCCGCCGAGAACTGCCTTGCGCTGGCGGATTATTTCGGCGTGAGCGTGGATTATCTGCTTGTCGGCTATGAGGACGGGGATCTGTATTTCGCCATGATGGATGCACAGCGGCACAGAGTCTATGAGAAACTTGAAAACATCGCCGTACTCTGCTCCAATGCGGAGAATCTGGCGCTGGGGCTGATGGAGAGGGAGGTGAAACCAAATGTATAAAAACAGCGAGGGCTACGCCGACCCTACAGCCGGGGTGGCGATGAGCAATATTATGCGAGAGTACAAACAGCAGCAGAAAAAGCGCTATGCGGACAAAAACCGCAGGAAAATCTATGTGGTTTCGCCTTATGCCGGAGATGTGGACTCCAATGTCTGCGCCGCAGTCGGATACTGCCGCCATGTAATTAATGAGGGCTATATGCCGATTGCCAGTCACCTTCTGTATCCGAAGATTTTAAATGACGATATCCCGGTGGAGCGGGATCTGGGGCTGATGTTCGGTCTTGCCCTTCTTGCCTTGTGCGATGAGGTGTGGGTCTTTGGCTCCCCCTCACCCGGCATGGCACAGGAAATTGAGGAAGCGAAGCGGCTGAACAAGAAACTCCGGTATTTTGAGGAGGTGGGCAAATGAACGTATCTGCAACCGATGTTCTCGGCGCTCTTTTCAATCCTACGGATACGGTGTGCTTCCGTATTTTCGATGATAAAAAGGACGGTGTATTTAAAGGCTCGAAGCTGTCCTGTGAATGCGGAAAATACAAAAGTATTGAGGAAACGCTCAAAAATCATAACGCCATGAACCGAGGTATCTTCTTCGTAGTCAACTACGGCGGGCAGGACGATGACTCCATTACAAGGATTAACGCACAGTTTGTTGAGATGGACACAGGCAGCTTTGAAGAGCAGATGTCGAAAATAGACGCTTTTCCGCTGCCGCCGTCCATGATAATGCGAACGCAGAAATCGTATCATGTCTACTGGCTTATGGACGGAACGGCAAAAGTCGAGAGATTCCGCGTGATTCAGACGCAGCTGGTAAAGCACTTTGACGGCGATCCGATGTGTGTAAACGAGTCCCGCGTCATGCGCCTGCCGGGGTTTATGCACTGCAAAAAGGAAACCCCGGTCGAGGTGGTTTGCGTCAGTTTTCACCCGGAACGAAAATACACGCAGGATCAGCTGTCGGAGGTGCTGCCGGAGGTTGACCTTACCCCGGTGGAGCGTAAAAGCGGCACGGAGAAAGGCATCGATCAGGTGTTTCGCTCATGCGTTTTCATGCAGCACTGCCGGGACAATGCCGCTTCTCTGTCGGAGCATGACTGGTACGCCATGATTACAAACCTCGCTCCCTTTGAAGGCGGCACCAAGATGATTCATCAGCTGTCGGCACCATACCAGGGATACAGCGAGAGTAACACGCAAAAGAAAATCAATCATTTTCTCGAAAGCGGCACAGGACCTATCACCTGCAAGACCATCTGTGAAAAAGGGTTCAAGTGTCCGAAGTTTGCGACCGGCGAATGCCCTGTGAAGTCTCCGGCGGCGTGGTGCTATCAGCCGCTCCCGGCCAATGACCTGCTGGACATTCTGCGCGGTATTCCCGTGACGGGCGAAGCCATCAAGGATATGCAGGCGGCGCGGCAGTTTGTGTCCGATTATCTGTACAACCAGGATGTGGTGACGGCGGACGTTATCATTAACTCCGAAATTCGTAATCACTTCGGTCTGAAAGCGCCGTTCCTGAAATCTTTGAACACGGTCTACAAGGATGCCGCCAAAGTCTATCAGGCAAGCAAAAACGCAAAAAGAGCCAAAGCGGGCACAGCGATTCCAGACTGGTATGAACCGATTGAGAAAGGCCTTCGCTTCCTGCCCGGCGTGCTGGCGAAGGCCATGTCCGAGGAGCAGCAGGTGTTTTATGCGGCGGAACAGCACTTCAGTTATCGCGGCGGAGTATATGTCGAAATGTCCGAAATGGAAGCGCAGCGGCTTGTGCAGGAAAAAATGCTGGTCAGGGAGACAAAGATGTCGCAGATTGTGGATGCCGAAAAACAGTGGCGGCTGCTGGTACAGCGGGATATCCGCGAATTGAACGCAAACCCCTACATTATCAATGTTCGAAACGGTCTGTATAACGTGCTTGAGGATACTCTGACGCAGCATACCCCGGATTATTATTCTACGGTACAGCTGAATGTGACCTATGACACGAACGCAGACTGTCCGCTGTTTAAGAAGTTTCTCGTGGAATCTATGGGCGGAGATATGGAGCAGGTCGCGCTAATACAGGAAATCCTGGGTTATTTTCTGATTCCGGTAAATTCGGCGCAGAAGTGCTTCGTTATTGTAGGCGCCGCCGGAGCGGGTAAATCCGTGCTGCTTCGTGTGCTGAATGATGTGCTTCTCGGCAAGAAAAACGTGAGTAACGTTTCCTGGCAGGCTTTGAACGAACGGTTCAAGACGGCGGAGCTTTTCGGCAAGCTGGCAAATATCTTCGCCGACCTGCCAACGAAGAACATTGACGATAACGGCATCTTCAAGGCGCTTGTAGGTGAAGATTATCTGACCGTGGAGAAAAAGAACAAGAATCCGTTCTCTTTTCAGTCAAGCGCAAGGCTTCTGTTTTCCTGCAACAGCATACCGAAAAACTATGGCGACAGGTCAGAAGGTTTTTATCGCAGACTCATTATCATCCGCTTCAATCACACGGTGCCGAAGGAAAAGCGCGACCCGGAGTTGTTGGAGAAGTTTCGCATGGAAGCGGACGGCATCTTTCTGTTCGCTTTGGAGGGTCTGCGCAGGCTGATGAACAATCACTATATTTTCTCTGAAACACAGGTCAACGCGGACGAGCTTCAGCAATACCGGGAGGAGTCGGATTCCGTGCTGTCGTTTGTAAAGGACTATTGCGAACTTGGCGAAGGATACACCATCGGCTCGACTGAAATGTTCAACGCCTATAAGAACTATTGCGAAGAATGCGGTATGAAGCCGTACTCGCAGAAAAACTTCGTGCAGATGGTCACGGCGGCGTTTCCGAGCGTCACACGAGACATTGACCGCACGGCGAAGCGTCGCGTTTTAACGGGAATCAGGCTCGGAGAGGTGCTGGGATAAGCTCCCGGCATCATTCTCCACGGTCAAATTCGGAACACGAGAACACGTGGAACGCCAAATTCCTATCTCTCTATATATACACATTAAATATATACATACCGATTTTTCTAAAAAGAAAATCAGTATAATAGGATTTTTCGTGTTCCACGTGTTCCAACCGTTGCAGATTGGGGGTTTTATGGAACACATGAAGGAAGCGGATATTGTAAAAGCGATTATGAGGTATCTCAAGACCGTGCCGGGATGCTTCTGCTGGAAAGAGCACGGCGGTATGTACGGGACGGCGGGCATTCCGGATATCATTGCCTGTATTGACGGACATTTCTACGGCTTTGAGGTCAAAACCGAAAACGGCAGACCGACAAAACTGCAGGAAGCAACCATTCGAAAAATCCTCGCAGCCGGAGGTACTGCACTTGTGGTGCGCTCGGCGGACGAGGTGCGAACCGCAATTAACGGCTCTCTGCACTGAAACAATGATACATCGCTCCATCGCACCGATGCCTTTATTCCAATTACGGGAGGTATCGCATATGAGCGACATCACAAATTACGAAAATCTGGCGAACGCCATTATTCTGCAGGCCGTTAAAGATTATCGAGTGGCGCTGAAGTCCCTCAAGGCAAATCCAAGAAGCCGCGCGGCGCTATCGGATATGACAGAGCTTGAGCGTTTCTTCAGATCTGAGTGGTTTGCTACGCTTACAAGTGTTGACGGCGAAATGCTGATACGCTCCTTGCAGATGGAGGTAGATGCATGACCGCTAAAGAATATTTGAACCAGGCGCGCCATTTGGATGCGCTGATTAACAGCCGCTTGCGTGAGATTGACTATTGGAAAGATTTATCGAACAGCGTCTCCGGCAGCGGTTTTGAAGCTCACTACAATCCCAACCGACCGACAGAAGCGCCGTTTGTCCGCTGCATCGAAAAGATTGACGAAATACAGCGGAGCGTGGAGGAAAAGGTGGCGCACCTTATCCAGCTGCGAGACGAAATGAATACACAGATAGATATGCTGGACAGCCGCGAGGAGCAGACGCTGCTTCGCTACCGGTACATCGACGGCTTCACCTGGGAGGAGATTGCGAGGGTGCTGAATGTGTCGGTTCGCACAGTGCATCGCATACACGGGGCGGCTCTGCAAAATTTTATTGTCCCGGATTAAAAGTTGGCACGGTTTGGCACAGTATGGCACTATTGACCTGTGGTATGATTACAATAGAAAAGTAGAATGAAGACGGGCCTCACGGGAGCAATCCTGTGGGGCTTTTCTCATGACCAAGGAGGTGAGCAAATGCCAAAGCGACCGCTAAAACCGTGTTCTCATCCCGGCTGCCCCAACCTGTGTGACGGGCAGTATTGTAAAGAG
>CAVITM010000076.1:0-10206 GCA_963645455.1 Moraxellaceae bacterium
GGTGACTTAGCCAAGTGGTAAGGCGTGGGACTGCAACTCCCTGATCATCGGTTCAAATCCGTTAGTCACCTTTTTTCAAAGAAATATCTGTTATACAATGTGGTGACTTAGCCAAGTGGTAAGGCGTGGGACTGCAACTCCCTGATCATCGGTTCAAATCCGTTAGTCACCTTTTTTCAAAGAAATATCTGTTATACAATGTGGTGACTTAGCCAAGTGGTAAGGCGTGGGACTGCAACTCCCTGATCATCGGTTCAAATCCGTTAGTCACCTTTTTTCAAAGAAATATCTGTTATACAATGTGGTGACTTAGCCAAGTGGTAAGGCGTGGGACTGCAACTCCCTGATCATCGGTTCAAATCCGTTAGTCACCTTTTTTCAAAGAAATATCTGTTATACAATGTGGTGACTTAGCCAAGTGGTAAGGCGTGGGACTGCAACTCCCTGATCATCGGTTCAAATCCGTTAGTCACCTTTTTTCAAAGAAATATCTGTTATACAATGTGGTGACTTAGCCAAGTGGTAAGGCGTGGGACTGCAACTCCCTGATCATCGGTTCAAATCCGTTAGTCACCTGAAAAGGATTGAATTCAAAACGTAACATTTTGGGTTCAATCCTTTTTTCCTATATAAAAAAGGAGGAGAAGAACATGAAAAAAATGTATCAGAAGCTGTTGTCCTTTGCCTTGATGGTGACATTGGCCTTTGGCATTCCGGTGACAGCAGAGGCGGACACCACATCCACCGTAAACAAAAACGATATTGTCATTTTATATGACAATGACGTGCATTGTAACGTAGAGGGCTATGAGGATATGGCCTCATTGAAAAAGGAAATGCAGTCCCAGAGCCGTTATGTTTCTGTGGTTTCCAATGGCGATTATCTTCAGGGCGATGTGATCGGAGCTATTTCCAAAGGAAAAGCTATCGTTTCCATCATGAATGAGGTGGGCTATGATGTTGTAACCATCGGCAATCATGAGTTTGATTATGGCGTGAAACGGCTGAAAAAGCTGATGAAATCCCTGAATGCCACGGTTGTATCCAGCAATTTTGTAAAGAAAAAGACCGGATCACCGGTATTTTCCTCCTATACGATCAAAAAATATGGAAAAAAGAAGGTAGCCTTTGTCGGGATCACCACGCCGGAGAGCTTCACTTCTTCCACTCCTGCTTATTTTAAAAACAGCAAGGGAAAACTGATCTATGGTTTTTGCGGAGATTCCACCGGAAAGCTTTTGGCAGGGCAGGTACAGGAAGCCGTAGACGAAGCACGTGCAGCGGGGGCAGATTATGTAGTTGCGCTGTCTCATCTTGGAACAGAGGGAGTCACTGCCCAGTGGAGCGCACAGAAGCTGATTCAAAACACTTCCGGCATTGATGTGGTTTTGGACGGACATTCCCACAGCACCATCGCATCCATGAAGGTAAAAAATAAAAACGGAAAGAAGATCACACTTTCCTCCACAGGAACCAAATTTGCAAACATCGGTCGTCTGGTGATCAGCAAAAACGGATCCATTTCTACCACACTTTATCCCATCGATGATGACCATCAATATGCGGATGAAGATACAAAAACCTATATTGACAGTGTGACTTCAAAGTATGATAAGCAGTTGGAAAAAGTGATCGGATCCACTGATGTCGAATTGACGATGCTGGATGCGGAAGGCTCCCGTGCGATTCGAAACGCCGAGACGAACCTTGGTGATTTTTGTGCAGACGCATTTCGCTATGCGATGGATGCGGATATAGCCATCATAAACGGCGGTGGAATCCGTTCAAGTATTGAAGCGGGCGATATTACTTACCGGAATTTGATTTCGGTATTTCCCTGGAATAATGAGGTGAGTGTCATTGAAGTAACCGGCCAGCAGCTAAAGGACGCTCTGGAGCTGGGCGCAAAGAATTATCCCGAAGAAAACGGCGGATTCATGCAGGTTTCCGGCATCAAATATACCATTGATGCTTCGGTTCCTTCGTCTGTTGTGATTGCCGAGGATTCTGCCATGTTTGAAAAGGTAGACGGCGCATATCGTGTGAAAAATATTAAGGTATGGAATAGTAAAAAGTCGGCCTACGAGCCTCTTAAATTGAAGAAGACTTATCGATTGGCCGGTATCAATTACACCCTTCGAAAAAATGGCGATGGTTTCACCATGTTTGACGGCTGCAAGCTCATCAAAGACAGCACCATGATCGATACGCAGGCGCTGAGCGTTTATCTGTCAGATGTGTTAGATGGTGTCGTTGGAGAAGAATACAGCGACCCGACAGGACAGGGAAGAATTACAATTGTAAATCAATAAAAAAGAAGTGCATGCCGCGGGGCATGCACTTTCTATATCCAGCCGTTTACTCTGCAACAACCTTTGCGAACTTCTTTTTGCCGCGCTTTACGATCTTGCCGTCGCCTGCAAAATCATCCAGCTTGTAGCTAGCAGCGATATCAGCCACTTTTTCACCATCTACGGTGACGCCGCCCTGCTGTACAGCACGTCTGGCATCGGAACGTGTATCACACAGACCTGCTTTTACAAGAACAGCCATGATATCCATGTCGCGCTCTGCAAAATCATCGGCAGTTACGGTTACGGTTGGCATATTTGCAGTATCGCCGGCACCACAGAACAGTGCCCGGGCGCCCTCCTGTGCTTTGTTTGCTTCCTCTTCGCCGTGTACCAGCTTGGTCAGCTCATAGGCAAGAATCTCTTTTGCCTGGTTGAGCTGCGCGCCTTCCCAGTGATCCATCTCGTCGATCTGCTCCAGCGGCAGGAAGGTCAGCATACGAATGCATTTTAATACGTCAGAATCAGCCACATTTCTCCAATACTGATAGAAATCAAAAGGAGAGGTCTTGTTGGGGTCAAGCCATACAGCGCCGGACTGGGTCTTGCCCATCTTTTTGCCCTCGGAATTTAACAGAAGGTTGATGGTCATGGCATAGGCATTTTTGCCCAGCTTGCGTCGGATCAGCTCCGTACCGCCCAGCATGTTTGACCACTGATCATCACCGCCAAACTCCATGTTGCAGCCGTATTTCTGGTACAGTACATAGAAATCGTAGCTCTGCATGATCATGTAGTTGAACTCCAGGAAGCTCAAGCCTTTTTCCATACGCTGCTTGTAGCACTCGGCAGTCAGCATACGGTTGACAGAAAAATGCGCGCCGACTTCACGCAGAATGTCGATGTAATTCAAATCCAGCAGCCAGTCCGCATTGTTTACCATCAGTGCCTTGTCATCGGAAAAATCGATAAAACGGCTCATCTGCTTTTTAAAGCAGTCCACATTGTGCTGAATCGTCTCCATGGTCATCATCTGGCGCATGTCAGAGCGTCCGGAGGGATCGCCGATCATGCCGGTACCGCCGCCCAGCAGGGCGATGGGCTTATTGCCTGCCATCTGCAGACGCTTCATCAGGCACAGTGCCATAAAATGTCCTACATGCAGACTGTCGGCTGTAGGGTCAAAGCCGATGTAGAAGGTCGCTTTTCCGTTGTTGATGAGATCGCGGATCTCAGCTTCGTCGGTTACCTGGGCGATGAGCCCCCGGGCAACCAGTTCATCATAGATAGTCATAGTCTTCTCCTCACTTTTTTGTATTTGATGGAAATAAAAATAAAAAAACCCTTTTCCGTATATCATACGAAAAAGGGCGATTGTTCGTCGCGTTACCACCTTTTTTTCATCAGTCACTCACATGACCGACCTCAACCGGACGTCCATCAACATCCGACCTCTCTAACGGGAGGAACCCGTCGCAGCCTACTACCCGATCCTGCCTCTGATCACAGCGGATCACGATTCGGTGCGCAGCTTGGAGATGTATTCGTAAAAATTCTGCCTGCGCCTCTCACCAACCGGCTGCTCTCTGTAGGTGAATCTCTCTTACTACTTGTTCTCGTCATTGCCTTTGCGCATTCATTATAAAAACGGATGTTCATTTTGTCAAGAAAAATTTTTCAGCATCCATAGCTTTTCCATTGACAACGTAACTGTTCACTCGTACCTCGTTCCAGTTACATTCGCAGGCTCATTTGAAGTTTTGCTCCGCAAAAGGAGCCTGCTCACTTCTGAATCATGTTCTTACGCAGCCTGACAGCAAGTGTCCGACTGCTGTGTGAACTGTAACTTGACAACTACTATATAGGAAGGATATGATAAGTAAATAAAATAGGAATCATTATTAGTTACGAGGATAAAATTATGATAAAGCACAGCAAGCAGAGAGATTCCATCAATCAGTTTTTAAAGTCGCGCAGGGATCACCCGACCGCGGAGACCATTTATGAAAATATTCAGCAGGAGTTCCCCCATATCAGTCTGGGGACAGTCTACCGGAATCTGGCATTGCTGACGAATATCGGCGAGATCCAGACCATCTCCACAGGGGTGGGGCCGGATCGTTTTGACGGCAATGCTGCGCCGCATTATCATTTTATCTGCAAAAAATGTGGCTGCGTCCAGGATCTCCCGGTACAGAATCTCGACCATATCAACCTGTTAGCCCAGCATGGCTTCGATGGTACGATCGAGGAACACACCGTATTTTTTTACGGAAAATGTGCAGCTTGTGGGAATCGGCAGGGGTTAGATATGAGTAACAAAAATTAAACATGAAAACTAGTTGACACGGAGTCTTTTCTATGTTATAAAATCAGTAACGATTCCTGATTTTAATCAGGAGAGGAAATAAGCAAAGAAAATAAACCAATACAAATGAAAGGATGGAAAACATTATGGCAAAGTATGTATGTTCAGTATGCGGATATGTTTATGAGGGAGATTCAGCTCCGGAGGAGTGCCCGGTATGCCACGTAGGCGCGGATAAATTCAAAAAAGTAGAGGGAGAGATGACACTGGCAGCAGAGCACGAGTATGGCGTATACGCTTCTACTGTAAAGAACAACCAAGACATCAGCGACGAGGATAAGAAATACATTTTTGAGCAGTTGAAGGCTAACTTCGAGGGCGAGTGCTCAGAGGTAGGTATGTATCTGTGCATGGCCCGTATCGCCCATCGCGAGGGCTATCCTGAGATCGGCCTCTACTGGGAGAAGGCAGCTTATGAAGAAGCAGAGCACGCAGCAAAATTTGCAGAGCTTTTAGGCGAGGATCTCGAGCCCAACATGAAAGCCACCACAAAGGACAACTTAGCATGGAGAGTAGACTGCGAGTTCGGTGCAACCGCAGGAAAAGTCGATCTGGCAAAATGCGCAAAGAAGAACAACCTCGATGCCATCCATGATACTGTGCATGAAATGGCTCGCGACGAGGCTCGTCACGGCAAGGCACTGAAAGGTCTGCTGGAGCGGTATTTCGGATAATTCCTGGTGTCCAGAATCAAAAGGTAAAAAGCTGCTTATGCTTGCAAGATAAAGTTTTTGGCTCCAATATCATAATTCAAAAAGAGGAATGAGCAAAATCACTCACTCCTCTTTTTTTATTAATGAAAAGGAGTTCAACCTGTGGTAAAATGCGGGTGTCATATTAAGGAAAGATAGAGGAAAAATCACATGATTGCAAATTATCATACCCATACATGGCGCTGCATGCATGCCACAGGAACAGAACGGGAATATGTTGAAAATGCCATCCGGGGAGGACTTAAGATTTTAGGCTTTTCGGATCATACGCCTATGAAATATCCGGGCGGATATGAGAGTAAAGCCAAAATGCGTCCGGATCAGTTAGAGGACTATGTGGATACGATTTTGAAATTGAAAAAAGAGTATCGCAACGATATTGAAATCCACATCGGTTTGGAGGCGGAATATTATCCCATGCTTTTTGAATCCATGCTTGAGATGATAGAGGAGTATCCCATTGAATATCTTTTGCTTGGTCAGCACTGTCTTGGAAATGAGATTGATGACGTTATCAGCATCATGCCAACGGAAAATCCGGAACATCTGATCCGCTACTGCAAGCAGACCCAGGAAGCATTGGAGACCGGATATTTTACCTATTTTGCCCATCCGGATCTTTTGAATTTTATCGGAGATGAGCAAATCTATGACCAATGGATGCGGAAATTGTGTCTGGCGGCCAAAGAAATGGATATACCGCTGGAAATCAATTTTCTTGGTATCCGGGATAAACGAAACTATCCGAATCCCAGATTTTGGAAAATAGCAGGAGAGGTTGGAAACCGTGTCGTGTTCGGAGCCGATGCTCACCAGCCGGAAGTAGTATGGAATCCGGAGACTATTTTAGTGGCAGAGGATATGGTCAGAAAATACCATCTAAATCTCGTAGAAACCATCGAATTCAAGCATACCGACAGACTGAATCGGAAATGAGAATGATTTGATAAAGGCCGGAAAAAGCAGGTAGTTGGTTGCAAAATAGCAGATAACTGAGTATAATGAAGAAACACAGAAAAAAGAAAGGAGATATCAATTATGGTATTTTTTGATAAACTAAGTGATGCACTTATGGGAGCAGGAAAAGACGTAACACAGAGAGCAAAGGATTTATCCGACAGCGCCAAGCTTTCTTATGACATTCATTCCAAAGAGGATCAGGTTGAGTGTCTGTATGCTGAGATCGGCAGACAGTATTATGAGGAGCATAAGGATGATGCACCGGTTTATGAGGAGATGGATCAGATCAAAGAGCTGTTAGCAGCCATTGAGGAGCAGAAAAAAGCCCTTCTTGAGTTAAGAGGTGCAAAGGTATGTCCCCGCTGCGGCAAAGAGGTTCATGCCCAGGATGCTTATTGTAAGTGCTGCGGCGCCAAGATCGAGGAAGATGATATCGTTGTGGATGCCGTCGTAAAGGAAGCCCCTGAAGCTGAAGCAGCTGAAGCTCCGGAAGAGCCGGCCGCAGAGAAGGCAGAAGAGGCGGTTGAGGAGTAGACATGGCAGACAAAGGCAAATTTTATATGACCACCGCCATCGCTTATGCCTCCGGCAAGCCTCATATCGGCAATACCTATGAGATTGTGCTGGCAGACAGCATCGCGCGGTTCAAACGTCAGGAGGGCTATGACGTATTTTTCCAGACCGGAACAGACGAGCATGGCCAGAAGATTGAGCTGAAGGCCCAGGAAGCAGGCGTCAGCCCCAAGGAATATGTAGACAAGGTCGCAGGTACGATCAAGGATATCTGGGATCTGATGAATACCTCTTATGACAAGTTTATCCGTACGACGGATACAGATCATGAGAAGCAGGTACAGAAGATTTTCAAAAAGCTTTATGACAAGGGCGATATTTACAAGGGTTCCTATGAGGGACTCTACTGTACCCCCTGCGAGTCATTCTGGACCGAGTCCCAGCTGGTAGACGGCAAATGCCCGGACTGCGGACGTGAGGTTAAGCCCGCCAAGGAAGAGGCATACTTTTTCAAGATGAGCAAATATGCCGATCGTCTGATTGAGCATATCAATACACATCCGGAGTTTATTCAGCCTGTATCCCGCAAAAACGAGATGATGAATAACTTCCTGCTGCCGGGGCTGCAGGATCTGTGCGTTTCCCGTACATCCTTTGACTGGGGCATTCCGGTGGATTTTGATGACAAGCATGTAGTATATGTATGGCTGGATGCGCTGACCAACTATATCACCGGCATCGGTTATGACTGTGACGGTAATTCCACAGATCAGTTTAAAAAGGACTGGCCGGCGGATCTGCATCTGATCGGCAAGGATATTATCCGTTTCCATACGATTTACTGGCCCATCTTTTTGATGGCACTGGATCTGCCGCTGCCCAAGCAGGTATTTGGCCACCCGTGGCTGCTGCAGGGCGATGGCAAGATGAGCAAATCCAAAGGAAATGTGCTCTATGCGGATGAGCTGGTAGATTTCTTCGGTGTGGATGCTGTACGTTATTTTGTACTTCATGAGATGCCCTTTGAAAATGACGGTGTGATCTCCTGGGAACTTTTGGTAGAGCGCATCAATTCGGATCTGGCCAACACCATGGGCAACCTGGTGAACCGTACCATTTCCATGACCAACAAATATTTTGACGGCCTGGTACGCTCTACAGGTGTGAGCGAGCCGGTGGATGAAGAACTGAAACAGACAGCCACCGGTACAAAAGCACGTGTATGTGCTAAGATGCAGGATCTGCGTGTGGCAGATGCCATGACCGAGATTTTCAACCTGTTCAAGCGCTGCAACAAATATATCGACGAGACGACGCCCTGGCTTTTAGCAAAGGATGAGGCCAGCCTGCCCCGTTTATCAGAGGTATTATATAATCTGGTGGAGAGCATCAGCATCGGAGCGACACTGCTGAAGAGCTTTATGCCTGAGACCTCACAGCGGATTCTCTCCCAGCTGAACGCGGCAGAGATTCCATTTGATGCACTGGATCAGTTCGGCGCATATGTGAGCGGAACCAAGGTGACAGACAAGCCGGAGATCCTTTTTGCGAGACTGGACATAAATGAGGTGATGGAGCGCGTGAATGAGCTGCATCCGCCTGTTACTGAAGATAAGGAGGAAGCTCCTGCAGAGCCTGTGATGGACATCGAACCCAAGGAAGAGATTACCTTCGAGGAGTTTGGCAAAATGCAGTTCCAGGTGGGAGAGATCATCGCATGCGAAGCTGTACCGAAGTCCAAAAAGCTGCTCTGCTCCAAGGTTCGCGTTGGCAGCCAGATCAAGCAGATCGTATCCGGCATCCAAAAGGCTTATACGCCGGAGGAGATGGTCGGAAAGAAGGTCATGGTACTGGTGAACTTAAAGCCCGCCAAGCTGGCCGGAGTATTATCCGAGGGTATGCTTTTATGCGCAGAGGATGAAAACGGAACGTTATCGCTCATGGTACCGGAAAAGAAGATGCCTGCAGGTGCAGAGATCTGTTAAGGGGAATGTATGATATTTGAGACACATGCTCATTATGACGATGAGCAATTTGCCGAGGATCGGGGGGAGCTGCTCACACAGCTCCCTTCTCTTGGTATTGGGAAAATTATAGATGTGGCATCCACCATCGAATCCATCGATGCCTGCATCGGTCTTGCAAAAAAATATGATCATGTCTATGCGGCAGTTGGCGTGCATCCCAGTGAGCTGGAGGGCATGGATGAGACGGTGATCGACCATATGAGGCGTCTTGCGACCTGGGAAAAAACCGTCGCCATCGGTGAGATCGGCCTGGATTATTACTGGGAAAAGGATGAAGCCGTCAGACAACTGCAAAGAAACTGGTTTGCGCGCCAGATGGAGCTGGCCAGAGAGGTGGGTCTGCCGGTGATCATCCATTCAAGAGATGCGGCAGAGGATACTTATGACCTGATGCGGGATGTTCGTGCCCAGGAGATTCCGGGGGTGATTCACTGCTATTCCTACTCACCGGAGCTGGCCAGAGAATTCTTAAAAATGGGCTATTATATCGGAGTAGGGGGAGTCGTCACTTTTAAAAATGCAAAAAAACTGGTCTCTACCGTAGAGGAGACCCCCATGGAGCGGATCCTGCTGGAGACGGACAGCCCCTACTTAACGCCTGAGCCCCACCGCGGCAGGCGAAACGATTCAAGAGAGCTTGTCTATGTAGTTGAAAAAATTGCGCAGATCAAAGGACTGACCACCCAAGAAGTAGAGGCTGTGACATGGGAAAATGCACAGAGACTCTTCATGCGGACAGCAAACCAATAAGTGGAGGAACCATGGCATATTTAGGAGAGCCGCAGCAGACCATCGCGGTGCTGCAGAAGTACAATTTTCATTTTCAAAAGAAATTCGGACAGAATTTTCTCATCGATCCCCATGTGCTGGAGCGCATCATTGAAGAGGCAGAGATCACAAAGGACGATTTTGTCGTGGAGATCGGCCCCGGCATCGGCACTATGACCCAGTATCTGTGTGAGGCGGCTCGTGCCGTAGCTGCGGTGGAGATTGATAAAAATCTCATCCCCATCTTAAAGGATACCCTCAGCGAGTATGACAATGTGGAGATTATCAACCAGGACATTTTAAAGGTGGATCTGGCTGCGTTGGCTGCCGGGAAAAATGATGGCCGGCCGGTGAAGGTGGTGGCGAATCTGCCCTATTATATTACGACGCCCATTATCATGGGCCTGTTCGAAAGCCACATGCCCCTGGAATCCATCACTGTTATGGTGCAGCGGGAGGTGGCAGAGCGGATGCAGTGCGGCCCGGGCACCAAGGATTACGGCGCCCTGTCCCTGGCAGTGCAGTATTATGCTGCCCCCCAGATCGTCGCCAACGTACCGCCCAAC
>CAVITM010000077.1:0-10178 GCA_963645455.1 Moraxellaceae bacterium
AAAACGGTAAATGTCACCGGCCCAATGGGTGAAAAACTCGATGCAGCATATGGCATTCTTCCTGACGGAAGGGCTGTTCTGGAAATGGCTGCGTGTGCGGGACTTCCCCTCGTAAAAGGAGAAAAAGATCCGCTGTCAGCGACCACATTTGGTGTCGGAGAAATGATCAGGGACGCTGCAGCATCAGGCGCCAAAGAAATCATTCTGGGACTTGGCGGCAGTGCAACAAACGACTGCGGAATCGGTATGGCAGCCGCTCTTGGCTTTGTATTTTATGATGCAAAAGGGGAAAAAGTAGAGCCTCTCGCCAGAAATATGATCAATATCGATCGTATAGAAGCGCCCGCATCACCCATCGATATAAAAGTTACTGCTGCCTGTGATGTTGACAATCCGCTGTTTGGACCAAACGGAGCAACCTATACCTTCGGACCTCAAAAAGGTGTGACGCCGGAATTGCTCCCTCAGCTTGATGCAGGAATCCAAAATGTGGCACGGGTGATGGAAAAAGATCTTGGAATCAAGGCTTCTGATCTCCCGGGAGCAGGTGCTGCCGGAGGCCTCGGATGCGCGGTGATCGCCTTTCTTGGCGGAGAACTCAAGCCGGGGATCGATCTTTTGCTTGATGCGGCACATTTTGATGATGCCCTGAAAGATGCAGACGTTGTCTTTGTGGGAGAAGGCCGTATGGACTGGCAGAGTGCCCACGGAAAAGCACCTGTTGGTATTTCACGCCGTGCAAAAAAACTTGGAATTCCGGTATATGCCCTTTGCGGAAGCCTGGGAAAACATGCGGAAGCGGTTTATGAAGAGGGAATCTGTGCAGCATTTGCAGCAGATCAGGGAGCTACCGATATGGAACATGTCGCCCGGGTTTGCGAGGAAGATATGGCTTTTCTTGCAGATTCGGTGGTGCGACTGCTGGTCTGCAGGGCAAATTAGGGAGGGGATTTGTTTAGAAAACTGTGAACAGTCACATTGAAACTGAAATCGATGCCTTGAATTTATGTGTATAAACCTTTATAATAGTGCCAAAGTGGGTTTTTGAAGCAGATCTTTCGCGTTTATGCGAAGGTTTATTAAAGGAGGCACATACATGAACAGCATTTTAGTGATCTTTGGCGGGATTCTCCTGATCGTCATCATCGCAGTGGTTGCGGTTGTTTCGGCTGTATCCGCCGTGACGGCAGCAGTTGTCGCAGACGAGGAGTGCGGTGAGGAGGAATAATGGAGCAGGAAAATAAAAATAGGGCAAATACAAAAATTGCGAAGATCTTACTGGTCAATTACACATTGCGCAAGGCGTCCTATATGGTTCGCCTGCTGGCAGGAGGATATCTGGTTTACCTAATGTATCAGCTGTTTTCCGATGCAGGAGCCAGCGGAGAGGAGCTGTCACCGATCATGGTGATGGCCGGGATTCTGCTGCTTCTCGCAGGGGTCTATTTTGTGGTTGGTGCGCTGTATGCACTGGCAAAGGGGATCTTCAGTGAGAACGATCCGGGCAAGCTGCCTGATACTCAGACAGAGTCTGTGGAAGAAAAAGACGAAGATTAGTCATATAATAATAAAAAAAATGTAACAGGAAGGATACGTAAGATGAGTAAAGAACTTGCCAAGACCTATGATCCCAAGGACATCGAGGATCGCTTATACCGGAAATGGGAGGAGAGCGGCTATTTTCATGCTGAGCCGGATCGCTCCAAAAAGCCGTTTACCATTGTGATGCCACCCCCCAATATTACCGGACAGCTGCACATGGGACATGCACTTGATAATACCATGCAGGATATCCTGATTCGCTACAAGCGGATGCAGGGCTACAATGCACTCTGGCAGCCGGGCACCGATCACGCCTCCATCGCTACAGAGGTCAAGGTCATCCAGGCATTAAAAGAGCAGGGCATTGACAAGGCGGATCTGACCAGGGAGGAATTCCTGGAAAAATGCTGGGAGTGGAGAAAAGAATACGGCGGACGTATCGTGCGTCAGCTGCGCAAGCTTGGTTCCTCTGCAGATTGGGAGAGAGAGCGTTTTACTATGGACGAGGGCTGCTCCCGTGCGGTGGAGGAGGTCTTTACCAAGTTGTATAAAAAAGGCTGGATCTACAAGGGCTCCCGGATCGTCAACTGGTGTCCGGTATGCAAGACCTCCATCTCAGATGCCGAGGTAGAGCATGAGGAACAGGATGGATTTTTCTGGCATATTAATTATCCGGTAGTGGGAGAAGAAGGACGTTTTGTGGAGATCGCTACCACCAGACCTGAGACACTGTTTGGAGATACAGCAGTGGCAGTCAATCCGGATGATGAACGCTATCAGGATATTGTGGGCAAGATGCTGGAGCTGCCTACCACCGGCCGGCAGATTCCGGTGATTGCAGACCCTTACGTAGACAAAGAATTCGGAACCGGCTGCGTAAAGATCACACCGGCTCACGACCCCAATGACTTTGAGGTGGGCAAGCGCCATGCATTAGAAGAGATCGTTGTCATCAATGACGATGCGACAATGAATGAAAAGGCCGGAAAATATGCCGGCATGGATCGCTATGAATGCCGAAAGGCTCTGGTGGCAGATCTGGAGGAGATGGGTCTGCTGGTAAAGGTTGTGCCCCACGTACACAATGTAGGTACCCATGACCGCTGCCATACCACAGTGGAACCCATGATCAAGCAGCAGTGGTTTGTGAAGATGGATGAGATGATCAAGCCTGCGGTAGAAGGCGTGAAAAACGGCGAGATCAAGCTGCTTCCCTCACGAATGGACAAGATTTATTTCAACTGGACCGACAACATCCGTGACTGGTGTATCAGCCGTCAGCTGTGGTGGGGACACCGAATCCCGGCATGGTATTGTGACGAGTGCGGTGAGATGGTTGTATCGGTGGATCGCCCGGATACCTGCAGCAAGTGCGGCTGCACTCATTTTACACAGGATCCTGACACCCTTGACACATGGTTTTCTTCTGCGCTGTGGCCATTTTCTACCCTTGGCTGGCCGGATCAGACAGAGGATCTGGATTATTTCTATCCCAACGATGTGCTTGTGACGGGCTATGATATCATATTCTTCTGGGTTATCCGTATGATCTTTTCCGGCTATGAGCAGATGGGTAAGGCGCCCTTCCACACCGTGCTTTTCCACGGCCTGGTGCGTGACTCTCAGGGCCGCAAGATGAGCAAATCCCTGGGCAATGGCATCGATCCCCTGGAAGTCATTGATAAATATGGCGCAGATGCCCTTCGACTGACCCTGATCACAGGCAATGCGCCGGGCAACGACATGCGTTTCTACTGGGAGCGTGTGGAGGCTTCCCGCAATTTCGCCAACAAGGTATGGAATGCTTCTCGTTTTATCATGATGAACCTCGAGGGCATGACGGTTACAGAGCCGGCAGTAGATCAGCTGCATCCCGCAGATAAATGGATTCTTTCCCGCGTCAACACCCTGGCCAAGGACGTGACCGAGAATATGGACAAGTTCGAGCTGGGTATTGCGGTACAGAAGGTCTACGATTTCATCTGGGATGAGTTCTGCGACTGGTATATCGAGATCGCCAAGGTGCGTACTTATAAAAAGGAAGAAGATCCGGCCTCAGCCAATGCCGCCCTCTGGACATTGCAGACGGTACTGACCAATGCGCTGAAGCTGCTGCATCCCTATATGCCTTTTATCACAGAGGAGATTTTCGTCACCCTGCAGAGCGAGGAAGAGACGATTATGCTCTCCAAGTGGCCGGCCTATCGCGAGGACTGGAACTTCCCCCAGGAGGAGCGTGCCATCGAGCACTGCAAGGATCTGGTAAAGGCTGTGCGAAACGTGCGTACCCAGATGGATGTGCCGCCGTCACGAAAGGCCAAGCTCATCATCGTATCCCAGGATGCCGACATTCGTGCAATGTTTGAAGCTAATCGGGAGGTATATGTCAATCTGGCATTTACCAGTGAGATCTGTGTACAGGCAGATGCCGCCGGTGTTTCTGACACTGCTGTATCGGCAGTCATTCCGGATGCGGTCCTTTATCTGCCCTTAGAGGATCTGGTGGACTTTGAGAAGGAACGGGCCCGGCTGTTAAAGGAAAAGGATCGCCTTTCAAAGGAGCTGGAGCGCTCACAGAAGATGCTCGGAAACGAGAAGTTCGTGAGCAAGGCGCCGGCAGCCAAGATTCAGGAGGAAAAGGACAAGCAGGCAAAGTACCGGCAGATGATGGATCAGGTACTGCAGCAGTTGGAGCAGCTGCCTTAGAAAAAAATTGAAAAACTGGAGCGGCTATTGTATACTAACATGAAATGTACATTAGCCGCTTTTTATATAGAGAATACAATCAGAACAGAGGAATGACCTCAGGGAGGATGACATGATCGATTTTGAAGAAGAACTAAAGCATTTTCAGCCCAGCGAAGAGATCGAGGACGCAGAGACTGCGATCTATGAGCATGACATTACGGATATGACAGATATTATGCAGCAGATGATGAGTGAGCTGAAGAGGAAATAAAATGGAATGTTATAATTGCGGAGTGATTCTGGGCAGAGAAAAGGTCTGCCCCAATTGCGGCGTCGATCTTCGGATGTACCGCAAATTTGTAGGTATTTCAAATTATTTATACAATACGGCACTTGCAAAGGCAAAGGAGCGGGATCTGTCCGGAGCAGTTGCGGATCTGCGCCTGAGTCTGCAATACAACAAGGTCAATACGAATGCCAGAAACCTTCTGGGACTGATCTATTACGAGCTGGGAGAGGGCGTTCCGGCGGTTCGGGAGTGGCTGATCAGCAAGGGCTACCAGAATGAGGAAAACCCTGCTTCTGAATATCTGGAGCAGACCAAGAAGAATCCGGCAGAAAAGGAAAAGATCAACCAGCTGGCACGCAAATACAATCAGGTGGTTGCCTATTGCAGGCAGGACAGCCTGGACCTGGCACAGATTCAGCTGAAAAAGATTCTGGCCAGCAAAGCAAATTTTGTCCGTGGCTGGCAGCTGCTGGCACTTATATATATGAAAAACGGCGAACTGGAGGCCGCCCGTAAGGCGCTGCGCAAGGCTGAAGAGATCGATGCCGGCAGCCCCTTGACTGCCCGCTACCGGAAGGAGATTTCTCTTCTGGCACAACAGGGAGCAGGAAAAAAATCAAAAAAATCCCAGGCCTTTGCTTATCAGAACGGAAATGATACCATCATTCAGCCAAAGCTTCGGGGTGATATTGGCTTTTGGGGTATGGCAGCAAACCTTGTGGTGGGCGTAGTCGTAGGAGTGGCCATCACCTGGTTTTTGATCGTGCCCGGTGTGCGCAAGGCGGCTGTGAGCGACGCCAGCGTCGCAGTGACCGAGGCGGACGAGACCATTTCTGACAAGAATCAGACCATCAAGCAGTTAGAGGAGCAGATCGATTCCCTGACAGGCGATGTGGAGAGTGCCCAGGATGATATGGAGGATCAAAAGTCATCCGTAACGGCTACAGAAGCTCTTTTAAAAGCATACGATGCATATGTCAATGAGGATATCGAACTTGCAGGGGATACGCTGGAGGGTGTGGATGCGAAGGCACTTTCCTCCAGTTCGAAAAAAATCCTGAAGTCCCTGCGAAAGCAGGTCAATGAGCAGTATCTTTCCAAGGCCTATGAAGCGGGCATGAGCGCGTACAACAGCTACAACAATGAGGAAGCCATCACACAGTTGTCCAAGGTTGTGGCCATGGATGAGACCTATGAGGATGGAAATGCCTTATACAATCTGGCACAGGCCTACCGCAAGGTGGAGGATTATAAGAACGCCATCGATGCCTATGAACGGGTGGAAAAGCTGCTTCCCAATACCAGCCTCGCCTACAATGCCAGCCGTTACGTGACGCAGCTGGAGCCGCTGCTGGAAGATGCCAATTAGGGAGTGATGCATATGCAGGCCAGTGAACGTTTTTTTGAAAACAAAGATTGCAAATATTATCCATGTCATAATGGGATGGAGGGGCGGCCCTTTAACTGCCTCTTTTGCTATTGCCCCCTGAATCCCTATGAGGACTGCCTGGGTCAGCCGGTTTACCGTCAGGGAAAAAACGGATCCCGCATCAAAATATGCACCGGCTGCACATTTCCCCATCATCCGGGAAACTATGATAAAATCATTGAATTTTTGCGGAAAAAGTTGTATGGAGGCTGAATATGATTACTTTTTTATCAAAAATATTTGTAAAAGAATCGTTACCCGAAGCAAAAAAACGCACACTTCTTGGCATGCTGTGCGGGATTCTTGGCATTGTGCTAAACCTGCTGCTTTTTGCCGGCAAGCTTTTGGCAGGACTTTTGTCTGCTTCCGTATCCATTACGGCAGATGCCTTTAACAACCTCTCAGACGCAGGCTCTTCTATTGTCACGCTGTGCGGGTTCAAGCTTTCTGAGGCGGCGCCGGATCCGGAGCATCCATATGGACATGGACGGATGGAATATATTTCCGGACTGGTGATCGCAGCGGTGATCATCGTGATGGCTTTTGAACTGTTTAAGGAATCTGTGGATAAGATCCGTCATCCGGAACCTTCCGAATTTTCCGCTTTGGTGGCGGCTGTGCTGATTGCTTCCATCCTGGTCAAATGCTATATGGCTTATTATAATCGCCAGACTGCCAAAAAAATCGGGTCTGCTGCTCTGCAGGCTACGGCCCAGGATTCCCTGGGAGATTGCCTGGCTACTACGGTGGTATTGATTACCAGCATTTTGGGGCATTTTACCGGGCTGCAGCTTGACGGCTGGTGCGGTGTGCTTGTATCGGCATTTATTTTTTATTCCGGATTTTCGGCTGCCAGGGATTCTATCGATCCATTGCTAGGCAATCCGCCCAGTCAGGAGTTTGTGAATGAGATCGAGCAGTCGGCATTGGGCTTCGACGAGAATATTGTAGGCGTGCATGATCTGATGGTGCATGATTACGGACCCGGCCGAAAGATCCTGTCCCTCCATGCAGAGGTGCCTGCAGATGGAGATATATTGGCACTGCATGATATCATTGACAATTTGGAAAAAAAGCTGGCAAAGGATTTTGGCTGTGTCGCCACGATCCATATGGATCCGGTGGACACGAAGGATCCCCGGGTGGCTTCCCTGAAGGGGCAGGTGGCAGCCATCGCAAAGGAGATTCATCCGGGTATTTCGATTCACGATTTTCGGGTGGTTTTCGGCGAGACCCATACCAATCTGATTTTTGATATGGAAGTGCCTTTTTCCTGTAAACTGGATGACAGTCACATAAAGCTGGAAGCACATAATCGTATCAGACAGCAGTTGGGGAACAATTATTATGTTGTGATCGTGGTGGATCGAGACAATTATATTCACGCAAAAGAAGAATAAAACATGAGTCTTTACATCAACGATGTACTAGAATAATCAGGAAGGAGCAACTTATGGGAAAAGAAATATACGCACAGGAGAAGAGGCGGGTAACCGAGATCAACACGAGGCTGAAGGAGGAAAATCCGAATAATCAGTTCGCGGAGCTGGGCTATCTGGACATGCATTCAAGGGCGCTGAATTTAGAACAGCAGCAGGAGGAATATACGTTAGACGCTGCCAAATGGGAACAGCGTAAGAACGAGCATCTGGAGCGTAAGAAGCAGATTGAGGATTATTGGCATACGAGTACCGCAGAAAAGAAGGCACAGCTGGCTAAAAAAGTCGCTGATAGTCAGCAGCGGGAAAAAGATAACAGACGGAAGGCTTACTATGATTCCTTCTCATTAAAGGAGCTGGAGATTTTTATAAAAAACAGCAACATCAACGGCAATTCCGATAAATTTAACGATGTTGCCACAGATCTGGAGCTCTACAATGCTTCGTCCGAACATCTTGAGCCCCAGGAAGCCTTTGAACTTTTGCAGCGTCTGGAGGCTTCCTGCGATACCTATATCCGGAGCAGAAATCCCTGGTCAAAAGAGGGAAAACGCAGAAAGGCCATGATTGAGCAGGTTCGTGATAAGGTACGGACAGAGATTGAGACACGAAAGGCCAGACTATTCACCAACTCCGATGAGACTTACGCGCAAATTAACGAGAATGCCGGACATCCGGATCAGGTGCCCTTAGAACATGCGGAAGGTGCCATGAAAGCCAAGTTTGATCTTTTGTCCCAGTATTTGCAGGGCAATGTAACATTGGACGACGAGCAGCTGCAGCGCCTCGACCAGGAAGCGTCAAAAGTCGTAGAGGCCCTGGTCGCACAGGAGGTGGATCAAGATCAGGCAGATACATTCTCAACCAAATTTTTCAATGCCCTTGGTTGGACAAGTCGTGCACCGAGGTTGGTTGACCGGACGATACATGGAGATGACGAGGATGCACAGATACATACTCCTTTGTATCATACGATTCAGCCTCTGCCGGGTGATAAAGATGCACTTCAGCTGATTCGACAGCTGCGTGGACAAACTGATGCCCGTCATTACCTAAGCGGTGGAAAAACAGGAAGAGGAACTTATACAGCAGCCCGTGGCTTTAAGTATAATGATTTAAAAGGGAAAGAAGCGGACCGGCTCGATAAGGCTGCCAGCCAGAACAGCTGGGAGTACGGTAAGGAGCTTGGTTCCAGACAGGTTACTATGATTTTCAATGAGAAGGCGAAGATCATAGATTTCGAAGATGCCAAAGAGCTGATCAAAAAGTTCCATGAGAAATTCCCGAATCTGGGTCGTGCCATGTCAAGCAATGAGGACATCGGAGGATACGGCACCGACTATGATAAAGCAGCGACATCCATCGTGGCATTTTTCGGTTACAATACGATTCGTGTAGAGGGATCGCGGGATGGTAGCATAAGTTATTATGTTACAACAGACCGCAGTGCATTTACTGTAGAGAGTGATATGTCTTTTAGAAGAATCGGAGATGAAGGCGGAGACAAAGACTTTGACTTCATGGAGTAGAGATAAAAAAGGAGATAATGATGAGAGAATTAACAATGGGAGAACGCAGAAATATAGCAGAGGCTGCAAATGGCTGGAAGATGGAGATTTATACGAACAGTGAGCAGCCCATGAGCAAGGAAAAGGAGGATCGCATCGAACAGATGGCAAAGGCTTATACCACAAGCTATCTGGATTATTATAAGGATGCAGTGGCAGCTGCTGCAGATGGTAAGGTGAATGCGGTAGCAGTGGCCAATGCATTTAATGAGATGTACAAAAAGGAACATCCGGATTTCTTTGATATGGATGCGCTGATCCGGGGAGTATAGTGATGAGAGGAAGCGTTATTACAAACGAAGAACTGCCAGGCTACATGCCCTATATGACAAATGAAGAGATTTACAGCTGCTTTAGCGGACGAATTTCCATGATCGGAATATGGGAGGATGGGAGAGACTGTCCGAATGGCTTTTGCCTTGTGGAGATTTTGCCGGAATATATGATGCTGCATCATTTTGAGGTTCTGGACAAGGAACAGGCATTGACTGTGGCATTAGAACTGCTGAAAGTCTGTAGGGATGTGCCGTCACAGCAGGCGCTTCCGGTATATGCCATGGATCGTCTGATGGTCACCCATGGGCAGGAACTGGGCTTTGAACCCTGCGAAGATAAATATTTTTATGAGATTGCCCGGCTTCATGATATGAATGAGATTTCTGTGAAAAAAGTGCCGGGGCTGTCCCTTCACCTCGCGGAGGATCTGCCGGAAGATGAATTGCTGGATGCTATTTTCCGAAATGGAGCCGATCCCTTTTTTCAGTTCCCTTATGCAGAGTTTGATAAGCTGCAGCTGGGCAACAGTGTGTTTGCGACGAAAGATGGAGTGATCAAGGCATATGTCCTATTAGAGAAAAACGATCGTTTCCTTCGGATTTTGGATGTGTATGGAGCGGATCGGGAGAGCCTCGATACCTGTTTTTATGCCCTGTATCGTATGCTCCCTACGGATTTTTCCGGAAATACGCGGTTGGTATTTCTGGAGACGGTAAAGCATCCAAAGACCATTTTGAAGCGATACTTTTCAAAACTGATCAAGGCTCCGGTTCATCTGATGCGGATGAAGGCGGAATAGTAATAAAAAGATAAAAAAAGTTGAAAAATAGTGTTGACAAGCTGCGGCAATTTTGATATTATATCAGAGTTGTCGCGTGAAACGGCACAACAGAGAACCTTGATAACTGAACAGTGAAATAACCTTGAACAGATTCAAAAATAAGAAA
>CAVITM010000078.1:0-10164 GCA_963645455.1 Moraxellaceae bacterium
TCTCTGAATTTTATCTTCATCAAACTCGTGAGATTCATGCCGAATTTGTTCCCCAAGGGCTTGCCATAACCGCTTTCATCTGTAGGAGTCGGGTTTTGACTGACCTTCGTAATGCCCTTCAAAACCTTTATCTGGACGGAATGGTCCAGTTTTTTCAAATCCTTTTCTGCCTCTTCTAAGAATTCTACGGTCCATTTCATACGATGTCAACATCCTCCGCATCCATAATCTCCGACTCAGCAATTCCCAAATCTCCCAAAACATCAGAGAACGAAATGGTCTTTTCGCTTTTTTCTAGGCGTGCGTTTGCCTCAAGAAGCAGGTAGTAATCTTCTTCAACCTCAATTAACCTTGCATATTCGTCAGGCGATAAAATAATTGCAGACGGCTGGTTATTCTTCAAAACCACAAGTTCCTTCTCATTATTCAATCTATCAAAAATTCTCGATGCCTGACCTCTGTTGAACTGCGAGATTGGTACAAGGCTGTGTAAAAGTTCAGCTGTAGCTACCATAACAAATTCCTCCTTTGCCTACTTCTACCTTAATTATACTAAGGTCTTTAAATATGTCAATAAATATTAATGAGTATTTATTTGATTTTTCACATTGTAGGCGCTTGTCCTGCAAGAATCGCCTTCACATCCTTTCTGATATGCTCTTCTATCGGAATATCATATTCTTCCCCTATAATTGTCAGTTTTTCTTCTGGTTTCTCAAAGACCACTGCAGCATCCTCTATTGATTTTGATAGATCTCAGCATGTGCTTGCCGAAATGATTGCGTTTGTATCTTTGTATGTGTTAAACTAAATTAAATATTTTACACATTTTTGTTAAACGAGAGGGAAATCATATGACGGAAATAACTGACACCACACGCAGCAACAAAAGTGAAATCCACGGCTACTGTACGATTCGAGTCGAACTGGATGACAAGGGTCAGCCAATTGACTTGACGTTTCTCTATGCCAACGAGGAATTAGCATGCCTTGACAGGAAAACACTGAATCAGCTTATTGGCCATCGGTTCTATGAAATTTTCCCGAATGCTGACCGCAAATGGCTTAAATTTTATTATGATGCCGCTTATCTGGGTAAAAGTGTCGCTGTTGATGACATTTCCGAGGAGCTTGGAATATATCTGCATATGGAGGCCTATCCAATTGGTCAAGTAGGTTGCTGCGCCAGCATAGTTTGTGACATTAAGGAAACCGTCTTTGCCAGGCTCAAACAGCAGGAAAAGCAGGAAGCACTGCTGAAGGCCTATGAAAAAGAAAAGCAGAGAAATATTCAGGTTCGTCACTACGCTCAGGCGAAGTGCATCGATGAGGAGGCCGAGCGTGACCGGGCGGCGCAGCAGGTCGCAGAGCATGCAGAGGTCATCGGTGCGCTTGCCACCATCTATACGACCATTATGGAGGCCGACCTTAAAACTCACGGATATAAGATTATTCAGACAAATTCCCCTATGCAGACTGTCGTGGGCGGCAAGGATCAAGGCAATTTCGATGTCGTCATGGAGAATGTGCTTCAGTATTTTATGCATCCCGATGACATCGAGAGGATGCGGGAATTTATCGATCTATCCACGCTTTCCAACCGTTTAAGTGCCGATGCGACTCTCGTAACAGAATATAAAACGCCTTACGGCAAGTGGTTTGAGGCCAGATTTATCGTCAAGAAGTGCGACGAGGCAGGGCGCGTCATATCCGTTATATATGCCGCAAGGGACGTTACAGCCGAAAAGGAAAAGGATCTACGCTACCGCGAACAACTGCAGGAGCAGCTGATGATATCAAACGCGCTGGCACGCAACTTCAAAAATGTCTATCTGGTGGACCTGGACAAGGAAACCGTGAAGATACTCAAATTGGATACAAGCTATGTGGATGTGCAGCACGAGGGCATAGGGCACGAGTTCCCGTTCGATGTCATTCTCGGCAACTGGCTCGAGAACGTGGTTGCTCCCGAGGATCGAGCAGAGGCCAGCAAAATTTTCACGGTCAAGAGCTTTCGCTCGCGCCTTTCGGCGGGCAATGAGTTTACCGGCAACTACCGCAGTATCTTCAATGGCGAAACGCATTACTATCAGTACACCGTCAGTCGCGCCAATGAGGACGGCACCAAGGCCATACTGGGCTATCAGAATACCGACGACATGGTCCGCGCACAGTTGGAAAACGAAAAGAAGCGCCGCGAGATGGAGCAGGCCTATCGCCAGCAACTCAAAACCGCCGCAGAGGCTGCGGAGAAAGCCAATAAGGCCAAAACCGAGTTCCTGCAGCGTATGAGCCACGATATCCGCACGCCGCTCAACGGCATTCGCGGGATGCTGGACATGGCAGACTATTACGGCGAAGACCTCGAAAAGGTAAGGGAATGCCGGCGCAAAGTACGCGAATCCTCAAATATATTGCTGGAACTGATCAACGAAGTGCTCGATATGAGCAAGCTCGAATCCGGCGAAGTGACGCTAGAGCACGTCCCGTTCGATCTTTCGAGCATATCCTACGAGGTCTTTACGGTTGTTGAAAAGATGGCCGAGGAGCAAACCGTCGAAATCATAGAAGACCACAATATACAGCATACGCGGTTTATCGGAAGTCCAATACACTTTAAGCGTTTGATCCTGAACATTCTGAGCAATGCCATTAAATATAACCGACCGCACGGCAAGGTTTATGTCACCTGCCGAGAACTGTCGTTTGACGGCAGCACTGCCGTGATTGAGTCAGTGATCCGTGATACAGGCATCGGCATGAGCGAAGATTTTCAAAAGCACCTCTTCGAGCCTTTCCGGCAGGAGAACACCTCGGCACGCAGCAAATACGGCGGCACAGGGCTGGGACTGTCCATCGCAAAGAGTCTTGCAGAGAAGATGGGCGGCACGATCGCCTGCGAGAGCGAGAAGGACGTCGGCACGACGTTTACCATTCGGATACCGTTTGATGTGGATTTTTCAGAACACACGGATGCAATGCAGGACAACGCAGAGAATGTTTCCATCGCCGGCGAAACAATTATCCTTGCCGAGGATAATGACATCAACCTTGAAATTGCGCAGTTTATTTTGAAAAATGCAAACGTCAGAACAATCACCGCGCACAACGGTGAGGAGGCCGCCAATGCATTTGCTACATCCGAGCCGGGCGAAATTTCTGCCATCCTCATGGACATCATGATGCCCGTGATGGACGGCTATGAGGCAACTCGCCGCATTCGCTCCATGGACAGACCTGATGCCAAGAGCGTTCCCATCATCGCCATGACTGCCAATGCGTTTGCCGAGGACAGAATCGCCACAAAAAAGGCCGGCATGAACGCGCACATTGCAAAGCCCTTGGGTGCCAAAGAGGTAATCCGCGTCATCGCCGAGCAGATGAAGGCGTCCCGTGATAACAAGACGATATAACATCTTGCTCTGCAAAAAAAACAGTTAGAATGCCCTACTCCGAATAATCCGACAGCAGCTTAAAATGGGGCCAATAGGTAAACATGGCCTTGCCCAGTATTTTGTCACGGCTGACATACTGATAGGAGCTTCCCTCTTCGATGGAACTCACAAGGCCATTGTTGTAGGCCTCCTCTGCCCAGAAGCGCGCATCTGAGGATACGTTGCGGTTGTCCCCCAGCATGAGATAGCAGTCATCCGGCACCTCGAATTCGTAGCCGTCGTTGGCGATCACCCATTCCTCCGGCAGGTAATTTTCCTCTAATGGTTCCGTGGCATCATCGATATAGATCTTGGCATTTTCGATGCGCACTGTCTCTCCCGGCAGGCCGATGATTCGCTTGATATATTTTTCCTCCTCATCCACCGGATATTGGAAAATCACTACATCAAACCGCTCGGGATCTGAAAATTTATAGGCCAGCCGGTTGCCAAACAGCCTGTCACCAGGCGAAATAAGGCTTTCCATGGAAGAGGACGGCACCACCGAATTGACCAGCACCACATGGGTCAGGAAAAAGGAAATGAGAACCGCCGCCACGATCACCTCGATCCAGCTGAGAAGCTCCCTTAGGGCGCTGACCTTTTCCTCCTGCTGCTTATTTTCTTGTATTTCCTGTTTCATTATTTTTCTATAATTCCTTCCAAAATTCTAGCACTTCTGCGCTTTTACCAGTTTTACAATCCGGCTGGTCCCCAGTCTGTCAGCCCCCAGCTCCATAAAATGCTCAGCGTCTGCGAGGCTGCTGATGCCGCCGGCTGCCTTGATGCGCACCTTCGGTCCCACATGCTTTGCAAACAGCTCCACATCGGAAAAGGTAGCTCCGGACGTTGAAAAGCCGGTGGATGTCTTGATAAAATCCGCTCCGGACGCCGTGACCAGCTCACACATTTTTATTTTTTCCTCGTCGCTAAGCAGACAGGTCTCGATGATGACCTTCAGAATCTTGCCCTCGCAGGCGGCTTTGACTGCACGGATCTCATCCAATACATAAGCATCATTGCCGGCCTTCAGCATCCCGATGTTGATGACCATATCGATCTCGTCTGCACCGTTTTCAATGGCATCTCTCGTCTCGAATACCTTGCAGGCAGTGGTTGTATTGCCGTTGGGAAAGCCGATCACGGTGCATACAGGAATGCGCCCGGCCAGATACTCTGCCGCCTGAGCAACGTAGCAGGTTGGAATGCATACCGATGCAGTATGATAGGTAAGGGCATCATCACAGATTCCCTTGATCTCTTCCCAGGTGCTGGTCTGCAGCAGCAAGGTGTGATCACAGGCTGCCAGAATTTCTTCTATTGTTTTACTCATGGATTATTCTCCTTTTTATGCGGGCGTTCTCATCCCTGTAAATTTCCCGGTCCAAAGCTGCATGGAAAAAGCTCTGCCAATGTATGAACCTCTGCCACGCCGTCCTTCGTTCCCAGAATAATACGAAACTGCGGACCGCAAAACTCCGCCATCACCTGTCTGCAGATGCCGCAGGGCGCGCAGGGAGCATCCGGCTCTTCGCCCTCAGTCCCTCCAACGATGGCAATGGCTGAAAAGTCACGTTTTCCCTCGCTGATGGCCTTGAAAAAAGCCGTGCGTTCCGCACAGTTTGTGGGGGTAAAAGCTGCATTTTCGATATTGCAGCCGGTATAGATTTCTCCTTCTGCCGTGAGAAGCGCCGCTCCCACCGTCCAGTGGGAATAGGGCGCATAGGCATATGTTCGCGCCTGCAGTGCGCAGGAAACTAACGTCTGATCATCCATCAAAAAGTCCTCCCCTTTTCATTTGCCTGATCCTGAGCGATCAGCTCACGGATGGCCTCTACCGCAGTGCGAATCGCAGAAGACGTATCATGAACCTGCGCATTAGGCAGTCCCTGTCTCTCCCGCTCCTGATTGGCGATCACTAAAAAGCAGGAGCCTACACGCACACGAAGGAAGCTTCCAGCAATAAAAAGTGCCGCAGATTCCATCTCCGATGCCAGGCAGCCCATGCGAAGCCATGCCTCCCATTTGTTTTGAAGTTCATAGCTCACCGGCATCACCTGGGGCTCATGCTGCCCAAAAAAAGAATCCTTGCACTGTACCACGCCGGTATGATAGGAAAAACCCTGTTTTTTGGCGGCCTGAATCAGTGCATTCATCACCGTCACATCCGGTACCGCCGGATATTCGATGGGCGCATACTCCCGACTGGTTCCCTCCATGCGGATCGCTCCGGAGGCGATCACCAGATCACCGCCGCACACATTGGTCTGCATGCCGCCGCAGGTACCGACGCGGAGAAAGGTATCCGCACCCACCTTTGAAAGCTCCTCGATGGCAATGGCCGCGGAGGGTCCTCCGATACCAGTGGATGTAACACTTACAGGCACCCCGTCAAGGGTGCCTGTATAGGTGACGAATTCTCTGCTGTCTGCCACCAGACGCGCATCGTCAAAATATGCTGCTATTTTCTCACAGCGCTTGGGATCTCCCGGCAGAATCACATATCTGCCCACATCTCCTGCGCCTACCTGTGTATGATATTGCTTTCCGGAACCTTCTGTATAATCAACCATACGATACCTCCTACAGTCTGTATCACATTTTTCCTGTAAAAAAAGTATAGTATGTTTTGATTTTAAATACAAGTGAAAAGCTTAGTCCTGTCCTTTTTTGTATTTCTTAAAAAACTTCTTCGTCTCTGCCACAACCACGCCGTTCAGGGCGAACAGTGCGATCATGTTGGGCAGAGCCATCAGTCCGTTGAAAATATCTGCGATAGTCCATACTGCGCTGACAGTCATGTAAGGTCCGATAAATACGGCGAAAATGTAGAGCCAGCGATAGATCTTTACATGCTTCATATTGCCGCCGCTGAGATACTCCAGGCAGCGCTCGCTGTAATAATCCCATCCCAGGATCGTGGTAAATGCAAAGAATACCAGGCAGAGCATCAGGACAAAGGAAGATACTTCCTCAGGGAAGGGTAAACCTGTGGTAAATGCATAATTGGTTACCTGTACGCCCTCTAATCCTTCCACCTGCCATGCGCCGGTCAAAACGATGGAAAGTCCGGTCAGTGTACAGATGACGATGGTATCTAAAAATGTACCGGTCATGCTCACCAGACCCTGACGAACCGGCTCCTTGGTCTGTGCAGCTGCAGCCGCGATAGGCGCACTACCAAGACCTGCCTCATTGGAGAAAATACCTCTGGCAACACCCTTTTGCATAGCAACGAACATGCTGCCCACTGCACCGCCGGTGATGGCCTTAGGGGTGAAGGCTGCGACTACGATGGTCTTGATGGCCATGGGCAGCTGGGTAATATTGCTGCACACAAGAACAATCGCAAATACAAAATAAATGATGGCCATGAAGGGCACTACAACCTGGCTGACAGAAGCGATACGCTTCACACCGCCGATCAGCACGGCTGCCACACAAAATGCCAGCAGCAGGGATGCGATCACAACAGACCAGGAATACTCTCCTAAAAAGGGTAAAATCTTTACACAATGTGCATTGTTGGGATCAAAGAAATTGTTGACTGCACTGGCGATACCGTTTACCTGGCTGAAGGTACCGATACCGAACAGTCCGACGCAGACACCGAAAAATGCAAACAGCTTTGCCAGCCATGTCCATTTTTTGCCCATGCCCTGCTCAATATAATAGAAGGGACCGCCAAGGCTGTGTCCGTCTTCTGCTACCACACGGTATTTCACTGCCAGCAAGCCTTCGGAATATTTGGTGGCCATTCCAAGGAAGGCTGCCACGATCATCCAGAACAGCGCCCCCGGACCTCCGGCACAGACTGCTGTAGCCACGCCGACGATATTGCCGGTACCGATGGTAGCGCTAAGAGCCGTACAAAGTGCTGCAAAGCTGGTGATCTCACCTTCGCCGCCTTCTTCGTTCTTGACCATCCACTTCAGTGCCAGCGGAAGCCTGCGCACCTGCAGCAGACCAAGGCGAACGGTCAAAAGCAGACCTCCTGCCATAATCAATACCATCAGGGGAACGCCCCAGACAAAGTTGTCGATGGCGCCTAAAACATTATTGATTGTTTCCCACATTACTAAACTCCTGCCTCTCTTTTTTTATTTATCTCGAGTCCTACCGGGAAACATAAAGAAAAATGCCCATGTACAAAAAATGCGCATGGGAGAAGATACGACGGCAGCCCAAAAGTGCCGTGTCAGATATATCTTCTCTGTCCTGTTGCCTGAGAGATTCCTATGTGCCATGCACATACGTTGCCCCTTCGGCCCCTGGCCTTGATCCAGATGTCTCCAGAGAGTCGATCCATTTGCAGTTGCACCGCGATCGCTGCAGGGGAGATCCCCGGCAGACAAAACGGCACCTGAGAGTGTTACTCCTTCGGTAGACGAATGTCTTTTCCTGCAAACTTCATCTCGAAATAACCATCTACCATCATAGACCCTCTCAGGTGCCGCGTCAACTATTTTTTATTTTACTTTTACTCTACATCCTGTAATGCGTCAAAATTTTCCTCACCGGTACGTACTTTTACGACACGTGCCACATCATAAACGAAGATCTTGCCGTCTCCGATATGTCCGGTATACAGTGTCTTTTTGATGGTCTCGATGACACGGTCCACCGGAAGCTTGGCCACTACAACCTCCACCTTGATCTTCGGAAGCAGTGTTGCATCCATCTCAACACCACGGTAATACTCGCCGGCGCCCTTCTGGATGCCGCAGCCCATGACCTGAACCACGGTCATTCCGGTTACGCCCAGCTCGTTGAGGGCTTTCTTCAGCTTATCAAACTTGGAAAGTCTGGCGATGATTACAACCTTGTGAATACCGCTCGTTGAAGCAGGTGCTGCTGTATTTGTCACAACCGGAACAGCTGCATCGATCTTTGCTTTGGAAGCCTTTGCATAATCCTCAGTTCCAAGATCCGTATTTTCATTGACATCCATAGTCATAGACATATCGCTGATGGCAAAGCCGGCATATGCAGAGGGAAGACCATGCTCGCAAGCATCCAGTCCCACGATTTCCTCTTCTTCGCTGACACGCAGACCAACCGTTTTCTTGATAATGATAAAGGTAATCGTAATGGTAACAGCTGTCCATGCTGCTGTCGTAAACATACCTACGAACTGCAGACCAAGCTGTGAGAGGCCGCCGCCATAGAACAGACCCTCTTTGATACCTGCCAGTTCAAAGCCCGGAGCCGTATCAGTAGCAAACAAACCAACTGCGATGGTTCCCCAGATACCATTCATCATATGTACTGCAACAGCACCAACCGGATCGTCCACATGAATCACATTGTCTAAGAACCATACACCAAATACGATCAGCAGGGCGGATACCACACCGATACATGCAGCGCCGGCACAATCTACTACATCACAGCCTGCCGTAACAGCCACCAGACCTGCCAGGGAAGCATTCAGACACATAGATACATCGGGTTTGCCGTATTTGATCCAGGTAAAGATCATACATACGACGGTAGCCACGGCCGGAGCAACCGTTGTAGTTAAAAATACAGAACCAAGGGTGGGAACATCAACTGCTGCCGCACCGTTGAATCCATACCAGCCCATCCAGAGGATAAATACACCTAAAGAGCCGATGACTAAGTTACATCCGGGGAAAGCATGTACCTTGGTGACCTTGCCGTTTTTATCTCTTGTGAATTTTCCGATACGGGGTCCAAGCATTGCTGCACCGATCAGTGCACAGATACCACCTACCATATGGATGCAGTTGGAACCGGCATAATCGTGGAATCCCATGGATGATAAAAATCCGCCGCCCCATGTCCAGTGTGCCTCTACCGGATAGATGATACCGGAGATCACAGCTGAATAAATACAATAAGCTAAAAATTTGGTACGCTCTGCCATTGCTCCGGATACGATGGTCGCTGCCGTTGCACAGAATACAAGGTTGAAAACGAAACCGGAATAGCTAAAATCATTGTAATGTGTAAATACTCCAAAGCCGGGCGTTCCGATGATTCCTAAAATATCAGATGCGCCATCGCCGGCCGGCAGCATCAGAGATGCGCCGATTAAAAACCACATGATCGTTCCGATACAAAAATCCATCAAGTTCTTCATGATGATATTGCCGGAGTTTTTTGCACGGGTAAATCCCGCCTCCACCATGGCAAAGCCTGCCTGCATCCAGAACACGAGCACGGCACCGATCAAATACCAGACCGCAAATATGTTGTCGTTGATAGTCTGCAAAATTTCCTGGGTCATAACCTGATCCTCCTTTTTTGTTTTTGCCGTTGCATCTGTCCGGACGAAACAACGAAAAAGGCGCCCAGAGAATGTTCTCTAAGCGCCTTTGCTTTTCACGTGACTCATTATATGCCTTTGTATCTGCCGCGTCAACAGCAAATATAAACATAAAATTTTTATAAACTTCTAAAATCTTTGTGAATTATTCATGTGCGGTTTTCCGGTATACCATCCCATCAAAAATCAGCGGGCCGCACCCAGCTTCTCTAAAAATGCCTCTACGTTGCCGGCCAGGTCACCGCAAAAGACACCGCTGCCGGATACGATCACATTGGCTCCGGCCTCCAAAAACTGATCCACATTGTCCAGCTTGACACCGCCATCCACCTCGATATCGCAGCTTAAGCCATTCTCATCCACATAATCCCGAAGCTGGCGGATCTTGTCCAGGGTATAGGGAATCATCCGTTGTCCGCCGTAGCCCGGATTGACTGT
>CAVITM010000079.1:0-10128 GCA_963645455.1 Moraxellaceae bacterium
CATCGGAATGCTCTGATGCGCAACGAAGCAAAAACAGGTGTGACTCGCGGGAGCTGCGGACGTAGCCATATATATTTTTTTACGAAGGAGTCAAACTATGACAACACGAAAAGCCGTGATCCTTGCTGCCGGCAAGGGCACACGAATGAAATCCGAGCTACCGAAGGTCGTGCATCGCATTGACGGCAAATGCCTGGTGGATTATGTCATCGAAGCAGCCCGGGGCGCCGATGTTACAGACATCTGCCTGGTGGTAGGATACAAGCATGAGATTGTAGAGGAACAGATCGAAGCAAAAGACGTCACCTTTGCCATGCAAAGTGAGCAGCTGGGCACCGGCCATGCAGTCAAATGTGCCAGTGATTTTCTTGGAACCGAGGGTGTGACCATGATTCTCTTTGGGGATACACCACTGATCACGGCAGACACACTTCGCAGGCTCAGCGATTATCATGAGGCAGCAGGCAATACCGTAACAGTGCTCTCCGCATTTGTGGATGATCCCACCGGGTATGGCCGTATCATCCGGGACGAAAACGGAGCATTTGTAAAAAGTGTCGAGCATAAGGATGCCACAGAAGCCGAGCGTGAATCTAAAGAGGTCAACTCCGGCATGTATCTGTTTGATACAAAAAAACTGCAGGAAGCACTGCAGCAGATCCGGCCAAACAATGCCCAGGGCGAATATTATTTGCCGGACACATTGACAATATTAAAAGAACAGGGATGTAAGGTGGATGCATATGCGCTGGAAGATGCCACGGATATTACGGGAGTTAACGACCAGACACAGCTCGCAGCGGCAGCTGAAGTCATTCGAAGCAGAAAAAAAGAAAACAGATAAGGAAGATACACCCATTATGTATGTGATCGCAGGATTGGGCAATCCGGACAAAAAATACGAAAAAACCAGACATAACGTGGGCTTTGATCTGATCGATGTCCTTGCAGATAAATATCAGATCCGGATGAGCGAGCATAAGCACCGCGCCATCTGCGGCAGCGGATGGATCGAAGGGAAAAAGGTATTGCTGGTAAAACCCCAGACCTATATGAACTTAAGCGGTGAGAGCATCCGTGAGGTGCTGCAGTTTTATAAGCTCTCAGCGGAGGAGGACCTGCTGGTCATCTATGATGACATCAATCTGGCTCCCGGGCGGATCCGGGTTCGGGCAAAAGGAAGCGCCGGCGGCCACAATGGAATCAAAAATATCATTGCCCAGACCGGCACAGAGGGGTTTGCCCGGATTCGCATCGGTGTCGGCGAAAAGCCCGCCGGCTGGGATCTGGCGGATTATGTGCTGGGCCATTTTTCAGAGGAAGAGCGGGCAGCAGTGGAAGAGGCCTTTGCAGATGCAGTGGAGGCCGTGGGGTTTATCGTGGCGGATGATCTGAACGAGGCCATGAACCGCTTTAACGGAAAAAAATAGAATAGGAGCAGTCATGCAGGCATTTTTACAACCCTTTGAGGAATGGAAGGATTATGAAAAAATAAAAAAATGGTTGTCTGCCGCAGGAGGAGTCATCGAGATCTCCGGCTGCATGGATGCACAAAAGGCCCATTTGATTTATGGGCTTTCTTCGCGTGGAACGAACCGTCTCATCGTGACCTTCCAGGAGCAAAAAGCCCGGGAGCTTTGCGAGAATTACCGCTTTTTTGATGAAAATGTATTTTATTTTCCCGCAAAGGATGTGCTTTTTTATCAGTCGGATCTGCGAGGCAATGCATTGACCAGAGAGCGGCTGGGGGTGCTGCAGAAGCTCCTTGGGTCGAAAAACGAGGCGGGAGTGACGGTAGTCACCACCTTTGACGCCCTCATGAACCAGATGAGTCCGCCCCGGCAGATGCGGGGGGCGGAGCTTTGCTTTGCAGCCGGAGAGAGCCTGGATCTGGAAAAAACCAGCAGGGACCTGGTGGCCATGGGGTACGAACGGCAGGATCAGGTCTCCGCTCCCGGACAGTTTGCCATCCGGGGCGGTATTCTGGATCTTTATCCCATGAGCGAGGACCATCCCTACCGTCTGGAGCTTTGGGGCGATGAGATCGATACGATTCGCGGCTTTGACGTAGAGAGCCAGCGCTCCATGGAGGATGGCCTCATCGAACTCCTAAGCGTAGCACCGGCCAGTGAGTGGGTATTTACAAAGGAACAGCTGGCGGCAGGAATGAAGCAGATCCATACCGAAGAAAAGCGAGCCGTTGCCGCATTTGTGGATGCCCACAAGCCCGAGGAGGCGACGCGGATCCGGACGGCGGTGGAGCATCTGGAGGAGGAACTGGACGAGCTGGGAGCAGCGGCCAACCTCGATGCCTATCTGCCTTATTTTTCAAAGGAGTCGGCTTCTCTGGTCGATTATATGGATCCGGCTCATACGATTCTGTTTTTCGATGAGCCTGCAAGGCTTTTGGAGCAGGGAGCCTGCGTGGAGCGTGAGTTTTCGGAGAGCATGCAGAAGCGCTTAGAGAGCGGCTACATTTTGCCGGGACAGGCAAATGCACTGCTGAGTGTGGGTGAGACTCTTGGAAAACTGAAAAAGTACAGCCTGGTGGGGCTGTGCGCGATCGAACAGCGCTCGAAGCTAAAGCCGGACGCACAGTATCAGCTGCCGGCACGCACGGTAAACGCCTACAACAACAGCTTTGAACTGCTGGTCAAGGACTTAAAGCAATACAAAAAGAACAAATACCGGGTGGTTTTGCTGTCCGGTTCCAGAACCCGTGCCAAGCGTCTGTCGGAGGATCTTTTGCAGGAGGGTCTGGCCTGCTTTTATACAGAGGAGGCGGATCATGGGCTGCAGGAGGGCGAAGTCATGATCTGCTACGGCAAGGTGCGGCGGGGCTACGAGTATCCGCTGCTTCGCTTTGCGGTGATCGCGGAGAGCGACATTTTCGGTGCGGAAAAAAAGAAAAAAAAGACCTACAAGCGCTACGAAGGCGAGCATATTCAGAATTTCGCCGAGCTCCATGTAGGGGATTATGTAGTGCATGAAAACCATGGTCTGGGAATCTATCAGGGCATTGAAAAGATGGAGATCGACGGGACGGTCAAGGACTACATGAAGATCACCTATGACAAAGGTGCCAATCTCTATATTCTGGCGACCCAGATGGATCTGATTCAGAAATATGCCGGCAGTGATGCAAAAAAGCCAAAGCTCAACACACTGGGAAGCCCGGAGTGGAGCCGCACCCGGGCAAAGGTTCAGGGAGCGGTTCGTCAGATCGCCAAGGAATTGGTGGAGCTGTATGCGGACCGGCAGAACAAAGAAGGCTACGCCTACGGACCGGATACGGTCTGGCAGAGAGAGTTCGAGGAAATGTTTCCCTTTGAGGAGACGGAGGATCAGGTCCGTGCCATCGAGGATACCAAGCGGGATATGGAGAGCACGAAAATCATGGACCGTCTCATCTGCGGTGATGTGGGCTACGGCAAGACGGAGATCGCTATCCGGGCAGCCTTCAAGGCCGTGATGGAGGGCAAGCAGGTGGTATATCTGGTGCCGACGACTATCCTTGCCCAGCAGCACTACAATACATTTTCCCAGCGGATGAAGGATTTCCCCATTACGGTAGACCTTCTGTGCCGTTTTTGCTCTGCCGGTCAGCAGAAAAAAACCATCGCGGAATGCAAGCGGGGCATGGTGGATATCGTGATCGGTACGCACCGGGTGCTGTCGAAGGATGTGAGCTTCAAAGATCTGGGACTTTTGATCATTGATGAGGAGCAGCGCTTTGGCGTGACCCATAAGGAAAAGATCAAGCAGCTCAAGCGAAACGTGGATGTGCTGACCTTGACGGCGACGCCTATCCCCAGGACCCTTCACATGAGCCTGATCGGAATCCGGGATATGAGCGTGCTGGAGGAGCCCCCCATGGATCGTCTGCCGATCCAGACCTATGTGATGGAATACAACGAGGAGCTGGTGCGGGAGGCCATCGCAAGAGAGCTGGCCAGAGGCGGCCAGGTCTACTATGTGTTTAACCGGGTCAATCAGATCGCAGATGTGGCGGCCAAAGTGGGCGCCCTGGTGCCGGAGGCAGTGGTGGCCTATGCCCACGGACAGATGAATGAGCGGGAACTGGAGCGGATCATGTACGGCTTTGTCAACGGCGAGATCGATGTGCTGGTCTCTACGACGATTATCGAGACGGGACTGGACATCTCCAATGTCAATACCATGATCATTCAGGATGCGGACAATATGGGCCTTTCCCAGCTCTATCAGCTGCGGGGCCGGGTGGGACGCAGCAACCGGACGGCCTATGCCTTCTTTATGTACAAGCGGGATAAAATGTTAAAAGAAGTGGCAGAAAAGCGTCTGGCGGCGATCCGGGAGTTCAGCGATCTGGGCAGCGGCATGAAGATTGCCATGCGGGACCTGGAGATCCGGGGCGCCGGCAATCTGCTGGGAGCAGAGCAGAGCGGGCATATGATGGAGGTAGGATACGATCTCTACTGCAAGCTGCTGAATGAAGCGGTCAAGGAGCAAAAGGGTGTGGCTGTCAGCGGGGCAGAATTTGAGACTGCCATTGAGGTCGAGACGGATGCCTTTATTCCCCGTTCCTATATTAAAAACGAGTATCAGAAGCTTGATATCTACAAGCGGATCGCCAGCGTGGAGACAGATGAGGAAGGCGATGAGATGTTAGATGAGCTGATCGACCGTTTCGGCGAGCCGCCCCGTCCGGTGCAGAATCTCTTGATGATCGCCAGACTAAAGGCTCAGGCCCACCGGCTGTATGTGACCCAGATCAAGCAAAAAGGGCATACGCTGCGGGTGGATCTTTTTGAACGGGCACCGGTGAATCCGGCTCAGATCAGCCCCTTCGTGGAAAAATTCAAAGGGGCAGTGATTTTTGTGCCTGACAAAAAGAGCCCGGCTTTTCTTTACAAGACCAACGCAGGCAGAAAACAGCGCATGGCCACAGTTCTCGATACCACAAAGGCTTTTCTGGATGCCATGGAGATGCTCTTGCAATCTGAGAATTGAGGTCGTATAATCGGTAGAGCGGACTCTTAAGGGGATCCGCATGAAACAGAACTTAGGAGGATATCTATAATGATAAGAAAAAACAGATTTGTGCCGGTGCTCTGCACCGTGCTTGCGGCAGGCATGTGCCTGACCGGCTGCGGCTCCAGCTCCAGCGATCCGGATCAGACGGTAGCCACGATCAACGGAACACAGATTAGCCTTGGACTGGCCAATTATATGGCACAGTATACGGCTGTGGATTATGATACGTATTACATGTCCTATTTTGGTTCGGATATGTGGACAACCACCACCAGCGGCAGTGATGAGACCATGACCGACCGTGTCAAGGACAATATACTGGATACATTAGAGGAATATTATCTGCTGGAAGAGCATATGGATGACTATGGCGTGACACTGACTGCGGAGGAGCTCGGTGAGATCGAGACTGCGGCAGCAGATTTTATGGCTGCCAATTCCGCAGAGGCTATCGAGGCTATGGGCGCCAGCCAGGAGTATGTCACAGAGCAGCTTCGCCTGGCAACGATTCAGCAGAAGATGTATGATGCCATCGTCGCAGACGCAGATACCAATGTATCTGATGAGGAATGTGCACAGAAGACCTTTAGCTATGTGCGTGTCTCCAAGACCACGGCAGATGACGATTCCGAGGATCTGACGGATGAGGAGATTGCGGCTGCAGCAAAGGAAAAGGCACAGGAGATCTTAGACGAGGCAATGAGCGGTTCCTCAGACGATTCACTGAAGACGGCAGCAGAAGATCATGATACCAGCAAGGCGACCTGCTCTTACGGTGCTTCTGATCTGGAGAGTGATGAGGATAATTCCACCTATCTGGATATGGCAGTGTTGGATGCGGCAGAGACATTGTCCGAGGGCGAGTATTATGAGAGCCTGATCGATACGGACAAATATTATTATGTGATTCGCATGGACAGCCTGGACGACAAGGATGCAGCGGAGCGTGAACGCAAATCCATCATCTCCGAGCGCAAGCAGACCTTATACAAGGAGACGGTCAGCGGCTACAAGGAGGATGCTGAGTGGTCCATCGACGAAAAGGTATGGGAGCCGGTTGATTTTGAGACGCTCTATACCAAATCATCCGTAAGCACCACGAATACCACGACGGATTCTACGACAGACACGACGGATACCTCGTCAGATACCACAACAGACACGACGGATACCTCGTCAGATACAACGACAGACACAACGGATACTACAACAGATACGGAATAAAGGATGAAAAAACTGCTGGTATTTTTAAAGGATTATAAAAAAGAATCGGTGATCGCGCCCTTATTTAAGATGCTGGAGGCACTGTTTGATCTGCTGGTGCCCCTGGTGGTGGCGTCCATCATCAATACCGGAATCAAATACAAAGACACGGACTATATTTATAAAATGTGCGGCGTGCTGATCCTGCTGGCTGCGGTTGGCCTGACATGTGCGCTGTGTGCACAGTATTTTGCGGCGAAGGCGGCGGTTGGCTTCGCCGCAAAGCTGCGTCATGCGCTGTTTTCGCGGATTCAGTCCCTCTCCTTTACACAGCTGGATACCCAGGGCACTTCTGCGCTGATGAACCGGCTGACCAGTGACGTGAACCAGCTGCAAAACGGTGTCAATATGACGCTGCGTCTGCTACTACGTTCCCCTTTTATTGTATTTGGCGCCATGATTCTGGCCTTCACCGTCAATGCAAAGGCGGCGGTGACCTTTGTCATAGAGATTCCGGTGCTTTTTGCCATTGTATTTGGCGTTATTTTTGTGACCATGCCCCTTTACCGCCGGGTGCAGGAGCAGCTGGATCAGCTGCTGCGGCGCACGAGAGAAAATCTCACCGGCGTGCGGGTGATTCGCGCCTTTCACCAGGAGTCAAAGGAGCTGGAGCGCTTTCAGGAGGAAAATGAGCAGCTGAAAAAAGAGCAGCTTCACGTGGGAAAGCTGTCTGCCCTCATGAATCCCCTGACCTATGTGGTCATCAATCTGGGTGTCATTGCGCTGCTGGCCCAGGGTGGAACCTTCGTATCGACAGGTGCGATGGAGCAGGGCGATGTAGTGGCACTGCTGGATTATATGTCCCAGATTCTGGTGGAGCTGGTGAAGATGGCCAATACGATCGTGATGCTGACCCGTGCCATGGCCAGCGGCAAGCGTGTCAGCGAGATTCTGGAGCTTACCCCTTCCATGGAATATGGCTCTGCGGATGGGCCGCAGGAGTGTGAGGAGATCGTTGGATTTTCCCATGTAGATCTGACCTATGAGGGGGCAGGGGATGCATCTCTGACCGATATTGATTTTTCCATCAAAAAAGGGCAGACCGTCGGAATTATCGGAGGAACAGGCTCCGGAAAGACCTCCCTCGTACAGCTGATTCCGCGGTTTTACGATGCCACTGCCGGCCAAGTGCGCCTCGCAGGAAGAAATGTCCGTGACTATACAAAGGAACAGCTGTGTGAGATGGTAGGCATTGTCATGCAGCGGGCAGTACTTTTTCAGGGCACGATCCGGGAAAATTTGTGCTGGGGTAAGCCGGATGCTTCTGATGCAGAGCTGTGGGAGGCACTGGAGACGGCTCAGGCCAGGGAAATCGTAGAGAAAAAAGAGGACGGTCTGGATGAGATGGTTGAGCAGAACGGCCGCAATTTTTCCGGCGGACAGCGCCAGAGACTTGCCATTGCCAGAACTTTGGTCGCAAAAAATCCCATCCTTATTCTGGACGACAGCGCATCGGCACTGGACTATGCCACAGACGCACATCTTCGTATGGCCATTGCCGGATTATCCTATCACCCTACGGTATTTATCGTTTCCCAGCGTGCAGCTTCCATGATGCATGCGGATGTGATCTTTGTCATGGACGGCGGCAGGATCGTGGATCATGGAACCCATGAGCAGCTGTTAGAGCGCTGCAGCGTCTATCAGGAGATCTATGATTCCCAGTTTGACAACCGGAAGTCATCTGCAGGGGAGGCATAAGCAATGGAACAGAATTTTAAAAAAGAGACGATAAAAAAGGTGCTTCGGTATGTGAAGGGCTATTGGTATTATCTGGCAGGCAGCATTCTGCTGGCGCTTCTGATCGTAGGCTTGACACTGTGTGTGCCGATCCTGACCGGAAATGCGGTGGACTGTATCGTGGGGGCCGGTGCGGTGGATTTTGCCGGCCTGACCTGTAATCTGCGGCTGATCGCCGGCGTGATCATATCCAACAGCATCGCCCAGTGGATCCAGGCACGCTGCAACAACCATCTGACCTACAGCGTGACTCAGGATATCCGAAATGATGCCACACGGCGGCTGCAGCAGCTGCCCCTGTCTTATCTGGACGGACATTCGGTGGGGGATATTACCAGCCGGATGATTTCCGATGTAGATCAGTTTGCGGACGGACTGTTACTTGGCTTTACCCAGCTGTTTACCGGAGTGATCACGATTTTTGGCACCGTAATTTTTATGATTCGGGAGGATGCCACCATTGCTCTGGTTGTGATCGTGGTGACGCCGCTGTCGTTGTTTACCGCCAGTTTTATTGCGAAGAGGACCTATCACATGTTTCAGCTGCAGGCGCAGATCCGCGGCGAGCAGATGGCTTATATGGATGAGATGGTGCAGAATCAGAAGGTGGTGCACAGCTATGGCCACGAAAACGAGAGCCAGGAGCATTTTGATGAGATCAACGACCGCCTGGAGGAATGCTCCAGAAAGGCTGTCTTTTTCTCCTCTCTGACCAATCCCACCACACGTTTTGTCAACAATATTGTCTATGCGGCGGTTGCGGTATTTGGCGCCCTGTCTGCAGTAGATGGCAACCTGACTGTAGGTCAGCTGACCTGCTTTTTGAATTATGCCAGCCAGTATACGAAGCCATTTAACGAGATCTCCGGCGTATTGGCGGAGCTTCAGAATGCCATCGCCTGTGCGGCCCGGGTATTTGAGCTGATCGAGACACCCATGGAGGTGCCGGAGGATGAGGACGCTACCGTTTTATGCGATCCAAAAGGGGAAGTAGATCTGGAGCATGTGACCTTCTCTTATACCCAGGAGCAGCGCTTGATCGAGGACTTTAATCTCCATGTAAAGCCGGGTCAGAGAGTGGCCATCGTGGGACCTACCGGCTGCGGAAAAACGACGCTGATCAATCTGCTGATGCGCTTTTACGATGTGAAGGATGGTTCTATCCGGGTGGATGGCGCAGATATCCGCCATGTGACGCGGGAGAGCCTCCGAAAAAATTATGGCATGGTGCTGCAGGAGACCTGGCTGCATTCCGGCACGATCCGGGATAATCTGCGGATGGGCAGACCGGATGCCACGGACGAGGAGATCATCGCTGCCACAAAGGCCAGCCACTGCCACAGCTTTATCATGCGGCTGCCTCATGGATATGATACCCTTATGGGTGAGGAGGGTGGCGGACTTTCCCAGGGTCAAAAGCAGCTGCTGTGCATCGCCCGGGTGATGCTCTGTCTGCCTCCCATGCTGATTCTGGATGAGGCCACCAGCTCCATCGATACCCGAACTGAGCAAAAGATCCAGAACGCTTTTGCCATTATGATGAAGGGCAGAACCAGCTTTATCGTGGCCCACCGGCTCTCTACGATTCAGAATGCGGATGTGATACTGGTCATGAAGGACGGCCACATCATTGAACAGGGCGATCATGAGGGACTGCTGGCGGCAGGCGGATTTTATGCGAAACTGTACAACAGCCAGTTCGCACACTGATACGAACGCATGTTTATGCGTTTACAAACGTATCAGTGATTGCTATAATGAAGAGAAGTGGAAAAATAAATTTTGCAGAGGTGCAGGATGGAACAATATGTGATCAAGGGGGGCAATCCCCTGGTAGGAGAGGTAGAGATCGGCGGAGCGAAAAATGCTGCGCTGGCGATTCTCGCCGCATCGATCATGACGGACGACACCGTGACGATAGAGAATTTACCGGATGTTCGCGATATCAATGTATTGCTTGGAGCGATCCGGGATATCGGTGCCATGGTGGATCGTGTCGATGCACATACGGTACGTATCAATGGCTCAACGATTAACGCCATAAACGTGGATTATGAATATATCAAAAAGATTCGTGCATCCTATTATCTGCTGGGTGCACTGCTAGGC
>CAVITM010000080.1:0-10097 GCA_963645455.1 Moraxellaceae bacterium
CATGTATCTTGTCCGGGAGGAGGATATCATGCAGTGGCGGGACTATAACGGACTGCATTTTATCCAGTGTGCCTGCCATTTTACGGATACCTGTTCTTCGTGCCGGGAGGATGGAACCTCGGCCTCCAAGCGAATGGAGACAAAGCAGCTCATTGCACAGCTCAAAACCATCAATCCCTATGTGGAGGGAAATATATTCAAGAGCGTCCAGAATGTCAATCTGAGCACGGTCATTGCCTATAAGGATAAGGATGGTATCAGGCACAGTTTCCTGGATGATTATGAGAAAGGCTGATTTGTGGATGGGATATGGAAATGCCTTGACTTCAACATGAAGCAAACATATAATAAAGAAAAAACCAACAAAATCTAAATAAAACAAACACGAAACAACAGATCATAACTATTCAGAGCTTCGAAGAAGCGATTTTGCGAATGGGGGCTGAATAGACAATAGTTTGTATGACAGGAGGGATCAGAGGGTATATGGAACAGGATTATCTGCAGACAAAGGGACGTATCTTTGACATCCAAAGATACAGCATCCATGACGGCCCGGGGATCCGCACCATCATCTTTTTAAAAGGCTGTGTGCTGCGGTGCAAGTGGTGCTGCAATCCGGAGTCACAGCGCTATGAGATCGAGACGATGATGCGCGCCGGTGAGGAGATTACCTACGGCCGGGATGTGACGGTTGCCGAGATGTTGGACGAAGCGGAGAAGGACCGCGCTTATTATAGGAAGAGCGGCGGCGGTGTTACGCTTTCGGGCGGCGAATCCCTGTGCCAGCCGGATTTTGGATCGGCACTGCTGCGGGGACTTCATGCCCACGGCATCCATACAGCCATGGAATCCATGGGATGCGCCGAGTTTTCGACCATTGAGCGCTTTTTGCAGCATCTGGATCTGTATCTGATGGACATTAAGCATATGGAGCCGGACAAGCACAAAGCTTTTACCGGAAGATCAAACGAGCTGATGTTGGAAAATGCAAAAAAAATCGCGTCCAGTGGCTATGATACAAAGCTGATCATCCGGGTGCCGGTGATCCCTACCTTTAATGCGACTCCCTTAGAGATCCGTGCCATCGCTGAGTTCGCAGCTTCCCTGCCTGGTGTGGAGCAGATGCATTTGCTTCCCTATCATCAGTTTGGCAGAGACAAATATGATGGACTGGGCAGACCTTATCCCATGGGTGATGTGGAACCGCCTTCCCCCCAACTGATGCAGGAGCTGCTGGAAGAGGTCAGGCGTGCCGGATTAAAGGGACAGATTGGCGGTTAGATCAGTCAAAACAACACAAACACAAAAAAACCAACAGAAAACCACGGATTTTTGTTGACGAGCTGTGTTACATGTAATATAATTCAAACATACAGATTGAAGACCATAAGGAAAACAAAAAAATAAAGGAGGATCATTATGGTATCAGAATATGAAATCAAAAAACAGATCTGCGACATCGGAAAGAGAATCTACGACAGAAACATGGTTGCTGCCAACGACGGCAATATTTCTGTAAAGATCAATGACAACGAGATTCTTTGTACTCCGACCGGCGTATCCAAGGGCTTTATGACTCCTGAATACATCTGCAAGGTAGATTTAAAGGGCAATATCATCCAGGCCAACCCGGGATTCAAGCCTTCTTCTGAGATCAAGATGCATTTGAGAGTTTATGAGGAGCGTCCGGACGTAAAGTCAGTGGTACATGCTCACCCGATGTATGCAACATCTTTTGCGATTGCAGGTATTCCCCTGACACAGCCTATCATGCCTGAGGCAGTTATCGCTCTCGGCTGTGTGCCTATCGCAAAATACGGCAGACCTTCTACCATGGAGATCCCCGATGCAGTATCTGAGTATGTTCAGTATTTCGATGCTGTATTATTAGAGAACCACGGTGCGCTGACCTACTCTGATTCCCTTCTGGCTGCTTACTTAAAGATGGAGTCTGTAGAGTTCTATGCACAGCTGTTATATCAGTCAAAGATGCTTGGCGGACCCAAGGAGTTCACACCTCAGCAGGTAGAGGATCTGTATGAGATCCGTCGTCAGTTCGGTATGAAGGGCCGTCATCCGGCAAATCTTTGCCCCAACACCTTAGCAGGCAAGCCCAGCTGCCATAACTGTGGCGGAAACTGCGGTTCCAAGAGCACTGCTGCTACACCGGAGCAGACCGAGCTGGTAGCAGATATTACAAAGAAGGTTATGGCTCAGTTAGGACTGAAATAATTCATGAATGAGCATGAACTGACGCAGATCGTACAATCCGTAGTTCATTCGCTTGATCAGGCACAGCCGGTATCTGGCGTGACAGATGTCACGTTAGATATGGCCAAGCAGCTGATCGCGGCAGTAGAGCAGAGGGCAGCGCAGATGGGTGTTCACGCAGTCATCGCCGTAGCCAACAAAGGAGCCAATCCGGTAGCTGTTCACTGCATGGATGATTCTTATATCGCCAGCTATGATATCGCTTTCAACAAAGCTTATACCTGTGCGGCACTTAAGATGCCCACCACCAAGCTGAAGGAGCTGGCGCAGCCGGGCGGATCACTCTACGGAATCCAGCATACAAACGGCGGTCGGATCGTTATATTCGGCGGCGGTATCCCCATTATCAAGGGAGGTGTGTGCATCGGCGGCCTTGGCGTGAGCGGAGGCAGCGAGGCGCAGGACACCGAGCTGGCAGAATCTGCACAGACAGTGATTGATCGATTTTAAGGAGGAAATATGGCAGTTAGCGAAGCTGAATTGAAAGCCATTGTCTCCGCGGTAGTTGCCCAGGTAAAGACCGGTGACCAGCCCAAGGAGGCACAGCTTGGTATTTTTAATGATATGAATACTGCGATTGCCGCAGCAAAGGATGCGCAGAAGATTATGCAGCGCATGCCCATGGATCTGAGAGAGAAGATGATCTCCAAGCTGCGTGAGCTTACAAAAGAGAACGCAGAGATCCTTGCAAAAATGGCAGTAGAAGAGACAGGAATGGGTAATGTAGGAGACAAGATCTTAAAGCATCAGCTCCTGGCAGAAAAGACACCCGGAACCGAGGATATTACAACCACCGCATGGTCCGGAGACCGCGGCCTGACATTGATCGAGATGGGACCTTTTGGTGTGATCGGAGCCATCTGCCCCTGCACCAACCCTTCCGAGACGATTCTTTGCAATGCCATCGGTATGTTAGCAGGCGGCAATACCATCGTATTTTGCCCCCATCCCCAGGCTATCAAGACTTCCCTTTATGCAGTGGAGCTGGTAAATAAGGCATCCCTTGCAGTTGGAGGACCCTGCAATGTTGCAGTTGCACTTGCACATCCCACCATGGAAGCCAGCAATATTATGATGAAGCATCCGGATATCAGCCTGATCGCAGCCACCGGAGGTCCCGGTGTTGTGACAGCAGTTCTTTCTTCCGGAAAGAGAGGCATCGGCGCCGGCGCAGGCAACCCGCCCGCTCTGGTTGATGAGACCGCAGATATCCGCAAAGCAGCCAGAGATATCGTCAACGGCTGTACCTTTGATAACAACCTTCCCTGTATCGCAGAAAAAGAGGTTGTATGTGTAGAAAGCGTTTGTGATGAGCTGATCCACTGGATGTTAGAGGAGGATGACTGCTACATGGCATCTCCCGAGGAGCAGCAGAAGCTGGTTGATACCGTTCTTGTAAACGGCAAGCTCAACCGTAAATGTGTCGGAAGAGACGCACGCACGCTTCTTTCTATGATCGGAGTCAATGCACCGGCCAATATCCGCTGCATCATCTTCGAGGGAGAGAAGGAGCATCCCCTTATTGAGAAGGAGCTGATGATGCCGATCTTAGGTATCGTTCGTGCAAAGGATATCGATGATGCCATTGACAAGGCCGTATGGTTAGAGCATGGCTGCCGTCATTCCGCACATATGCATTCCAAGAATGTGGAGAACCTGACACGTTTTGGACAGGCCATCGATACCGCAATCTTTGTAAAGAATGGTCCCAGCTATGCAGCACTTGGATTTGGCGGCGAAGGCTTCTGTACCTTCACCATCGCATCCCGTACCGGTGAGGGTCTGACCAGTGCCAGCACCTTTACCAAGAGACGTCGCTGCGTCATGAGCGACAGCTTATGTATTCGTTAGTAGGAGGCAAAAAAATGGCAGTAAATGAAAAAGAGATTGAAGCCATCGTCAAGTCAGTGCTTGATGGCATGAGAGATCCCAGCGCGCTGGCAGCCAGCACAAGTGCTGCTTCCGGAAGCATTCCGAAGACCGCACATGTTGCGATGCTGACCCAGCTGAAGCATTTCGATATTAAAGAGTTCCCGATCCCCGAAGTAGGCGACGACGATATCCTGGTAAAGGTTGAGGGCTGCGGCGTCTGCGGTACCGATGCACACGAGTTCAAGGTTGATCCCTTCAGCCTGATCCCCGTTGCATTAGGACATGAAGGTACCGGCGAGATCGTAAAGATTGGAAAAAATGTAAAGAAGGATTCCGCAGGAAAAGATGTCAAGGTAGGAGACAAGATCGTTACCTGTATGATCTTCAAGGATAACCCGGACATCACTATGTATGATCTGAACAAGCAGAACGTCGGCGGCGCTGATGTATACGGACTTCTTCCGGATGATGACTGTCATCTGAACGGATGGTTTTCTGATTACATTCTGATCCGTGGCGCACTTGGATCTACATTCTTTAATGTCAGCGATCTGGATCTGGATTCACGTATCCTCATTGAGCCCTGCGCAGTTTTAGTTCATGCAGTAGAGCGTGCAAAGACCACCGGAATCTTACGTTTCAACAGCCGCGTCGTTGTACAGGGCTGCGGACCTATCGGTCTGATCTGTATCGCAGTACTTCGTACCATGGGCGTAGAGAATATCGTAGCCGTAGACGGCAACGAGCAGAGGCTTGAGTTTGCAAAGCGCATGGGCGCAGAGAATTCCGTGAACTTTATGAATTACAAGGAAGTTGAGGCTCTTGCAGCTGCAGTTGGAGATGCATTCGGCGGACATTTAGCTGACTTTGCATTCCAGTGCACCGGCAATCCCAAGGCTCACTCCAATATTTACAAGATGATCCGCAACGGCGGCGGCCTTTGCGAGCTTGGATTCTTCATCAATGGCGGCGATGCTACTATCAATCCGCACTTTGATCTTTGCTCCAAGGAGATCACACTGGTAGGCTCCTGGGTATACACCCTTAGAGATTATGTGACTACCTTTGATTTCTTAAAGAGAGCACAGGCGATCGGACTTCCCATGAAGGAGCTGATCACACACAAGTTCCCGTTAGAGCAGATCAACGAGGCTCTGGAGACAAACCTTTCCATGAAGGGCTTAAAGATCGCCATCGTGAACAAATAATTCGGAGGTAGCATATGGCACAGGCTTGTGGTATGATTGAGGTGTTCGGTCTGGTAACCGCTTTTGAGGCGGCAGATGCAGGCTGCAAGGCAGCAAATGTCACCTTAGAGCCCTTTGACCGAAACAAACCTGCAAATGCAGATGCACTTCCGGTTCCCCTCATTATCTGCATCAAGTTCCGCGGCTCCGTCGTAGATGTGACAGCCGCCGTAGATGCGGCACAGGAGGTCGCAGAGCGATCCACCGGAATGGTTTCGAGACATATTATCTCCGGACCGGATGAGGGTACACAGATGATGTTTGGCTTAAATGCCTTTGATAAAAACTAACACACATACAATCAGGAGGATAAAGAAATGGCACAGGAAGCATTAGGAATGGTTGAGACCAGAGGATTGACTGCAGCGATCGAGGCAGCAGATGCAATGGTTAAGGCAGCAGAGGTAGTTCTGATCGGAACAGAGAAGATCGGTTCCGGACTGGTAACTGTTATGGTACGTGGCGATGTAGGAGCTGTAAAGGCAGCTACAGAGACCGGTGGAGCAGCAGCTTCTAAGCTTGGCGAGCTGGTAGCAGTACACGTAATTCCCAGACCTCATAATGACGTTGAGAAGATCCTTCCGACCTTAAAATAACAGACGTCTGACACTAAAGGAGTGCTTATGAAGTCATTAGGTTTATTGGAGGTTTCCGGTGTTACGGCTGCCGTGACGGCACTGGATATTATGTGCAAGACCGCAGACGTGGAATTTGTAACCTGGGAACGCAAGCTGGGCGGACGACTTGTAACGATTATTGTGGAAGGCGAAGTCGCAGCTGTCAGACAGGCAGTGGAAGCCGCAGCAGCAAACGGAATAAAAAAACCTGTCAATTATACGGTGATCGCAAGACCCCATGAAGAGATCGTACGACTGGTGGAGCTGTCCGCCAGCCGTATGAAAAAGCATGCGCCTGTGATTGCTGAGACGCCGAAGAAAGGTGAGTCATAATTATGGCAGAAGCGAAGACATCAACCGCTGCAAAGCGACGCACGCCTGCAGCAAAAACAACACCGGCAGCACCTGCCGAAGAGAGAAAAACGGAGGTAAGAAAAATGGCACAGGAAGCATTAGGAATGGTTGAGACCAGAGGACTGACAGCAGCAATCGAGGCAGCAGATTCAATGTGTAAGGCTGCAAACGTAGTATTAGTTGGAACAGAGAAGATCGGTTCCGGACTGGTAACTGTTATGGTTCGTGGCGATGTAGGAGCTGTAAAGTCTTCTGTAGAAGCTGGCGCAGCAAACGCAGCAAAGCTTGGCGAGCTGGTAGCAACACACGTAATTCCCAGACCTCACAACGACGTTGAGAAGATTCTTCCGACGATTCAGTAAAATACACCTAACATATCCGGATGCCTTCTGGCATCCGGAATTTACAATCAATAGGAGCATTTGTGAGTATGGACGAGAAAAAAATTGAGATGATCACAAAGCTTGTCATGGAAGTAATGCAGGATGAGACTACCGGATCAAAGGAAGGCTATATGGTTCCCATCGGTGTCTCTGCCAGACATGTGCATCTGACACAGGAGCATGTGGAGGTGCTGTTTGGACCCGGCTATCAGCTGACTAAAAAGAAGGATCTGATGGGTGGCCAGTTTGCTTCCAATGAGCAGGTAACGATCGTGGGAACGAAGCTTCGTGCGATTGAAAATGTCCGCATTTTAGGTCCGGTCCGGAAGGCCTCTCAGGTAGAGATCTCCATGACAGATGCGCGGACGCTGGGTGTAGCACCGGTAATTCGCAATTCCGGAGACACTGCAGGCTCAGCGCCGATTGCACTGGTTGGACCCAAAGGTGCATTATATTTAAAGGAAGGCTGTATCGTAGCCAAGAGACATATCCATATGTCACCGGCTGATGCGGCTGCTGCAGGACTTGCCGACAAGGATGTTGTATCCGTGGTAGCAAAAAATGATCGCGGAACGACCTTTGATGAGGTACTGATTCGTGTAGATCCCAGTTTTACACTGGAGATGCATATCGATACCGACGAGGCAAACGCTGCAAAATTAAAGACCGGTGACACAGTAGTCATCAAATAAAGGTGAACGAATATGATTATAGGCAAAGTTGTTGGGAGTGTGATCTCCACACGCAAAAATGAGAATCTGGTAGGCAATAAGTTTCTGATTGTTGAGCCGATTCACTCGATGGCACATGCGGGCGACCGACTGGTAGCCATCGACAATGTAGGCGCCGGTATCGGAGAGGCTGTTTTGGTTGCCACCGGAAGCGCTGCGAGAATTGGCTGTGGAATGGACAGCGCACCCATCGATGCTGCGATCGTTGGAATTATTGATGAAGGTGTAAAGCTGGAATGATCCGACTGTAGGAATGATAACAGTCGACAACTGGAGTAGTGATTATGATTGAGATGAATGAACTGGTTCGTGTAGTGAAAGATAGTGGTGTCTGCGGCGCCGGCGGTGCGGGCTTTCCCTCCTATGGAAAGATCGATGCCCGTGCCAAGACCATCATTTTAAATTGTGCGGAATGTGAGCCGTTGCTTCGGTTGCACAGGCAGGTGCTGGAGAAATATCCTTACGAGATTTTGAGCACCCTGTATCAGATGGCATTGTCCATTGGCTGCAACGAAGTCATCATCGGTGTCAAGGAAGCATACAAGCAGACCGTGGAGGCTGTACGCGCTCACCTGCGTTCCTTTCCCATCATCTCCATTGGTCTTCTGCCGGAGGTTTATCCGGCAGGAGATGAGGTTGTACTGATCCATGAACTGACCGGAAAGGTGGTTCCTCCCGGAAGCATTCCCATTCAGGTTGGCGTGGCAGTATTCAACGTAGAGACCGTATTTAATATTTATCAGGCACTGAATTTCAAAAAGCCTGTGACACACAAATTTATCACCATCACTGGTGAGGTAGCTCATCCGGTGACCAAATATGTACCCCTTGGCATGACGGTGGCAGATGTGGTGGCCCTGGCCGGCGGTGTGACGATTGAGGATCCTGTCTATCTGATGGGAGGTCCCATGACCGGCAATCTGTGCACGGCATACGATCTGATTACCAAGACATCCAATGCATTGATCGTATTGCCCCAGGATCATCCGGTGGTACAGAAAAAGAGACAGAATACTCAAATCAGCATGAAACGTGCGATGGCATCCTGCTGTCAATGTGAGATGTGTACGGATCTTTGTCCGAGAAATCTACTTGGACATCCGATTCAGCCCCATCTGTTTATGAGAGCCGCTACCAGCGGCACGACACAGGACGTCGGACCATTTTTAAATACATTTTTCTGCAGCTCCTGTGGACTGTGCGAGATGTACTCCTGCAATCAGGGTCTCTCTCCCCGTTCGCTTATCGCAGAATATAAGGCAGGCCTTCGTGCAAAGGGTGTCAAGGCACCCAAGGTCGAGGCGGGCCCGGTGAAATCCCAGCGCCCCCTGCGGCGTGTGCCTCTTTCCAGACTCCGTGCGAGACTTGGTCTGGAACAATATAATGTCAAGGCACCGTTAGATGAATCTTTTGTCATTGTTGACAAGGTAAGGGAAAAACTCAGCCAGCATATCGGCGCACCGGCAGTCTCCATTGTAAAAGTGGGAGATGAGGTAAAGGAAGGGCAGATGATCGCTGCACCTGCAGAGAACGCACTGAGCCTTCCGATTCACGCATCCATTGATGGCGTTGTGGCGGCAGTGACAGAACATGATATTACGATTCAGGCAAAGAAATAGAGCAGCAGCATAGGACTGCGACAGAGAGGTTAGGTCATATGGGTAGAGCATTAGGAATGGTAGAATACAAGACGGTATCTACAGGTGTTTTGGCAGCAGATCTTGTACTGAAGACTGCAAATGTAAAGATCATTGAAGCACAGACCGTCTGCCCCGGAAAATATATTGTGATCTTCGAGGGAGATATCAGTGCGGTACGTGCCTCAATTGATGCGGCTGCGACGCGTTATCCCGAGCAGCTGATCGACAGCTTCCTGCTGGGCAATCCCCACGACGGTATATTCCCTGCGATTTACGGAACTGCTTCCATTAAAAATCACAATGCGCTGGGCGTGTTAGAGACTTTTGATGCGTCTTCCATCTTTGTGGCAGCCGATGAGGCAGCAAAGACGGCAGAGGTAGATCTGATCGAGATTCGTGTAGCGCGTGGTATGTGCGGCAAATCTTATGTATTTTTGACCGGAGAGGTGGCAGCAGTCACTGCAGCGATCAAAAAGGCTCAGGATGCAGTCAGCGGACGTGGTATGTATCTGGATAGCTCCGTGATTGCAAGCCCGGACGCACAGCTGTGGGATTCGATTTTATAAACAAAATTAGTGAATAGTGAGGAAGCTACATGCTGGCAGCGGAGAGAAGAAATGAGATTCTAGAGCTATTGCGGGAAGAAGGCCGCGTGATTGTAGCGGATCTGAGCAAAAAATATGATGTGACGGAAGAGACGATTCGCCGCGACTTAGAAAAGCTGGAAACTGACGGCTATGCGGAGCGTACCTACGGCGGCGCAGTCGTAAAGGGCAGTGAAAAGGACGAGATTCCCTTTACGGTACGTAAGCGTGAGAATGTAGAGGCAAAGATGCGTATCGCACAGCTCCTTTCCGAGACGATTCATGACGGTGACAGGCTGATGCTGGATGCCAGCACCACCGCTTTATTCGTTGCAAAAAAAATTAAAGATAAGAAAAATATTACAGTGATCACCAATTCCATCGAGATTCTTCTG
>CAVITM010000081.1:0-9971 GCA_963645455.1 Moraxellaceae bacterium
GTATTTAGAGCGGGCCTGTTTTCTGTTTGCAACACCTGCAGTATCTAATGTACCACGGATGATATGGTAACGTGTACCAGGTAAGTCCTTTACACGTCCGCCACGGATCAGAACGACACTATGCTCCTGCAGATTGTGGCCTTCTCCGGGAATGTAGCTGGTTACTTCGATTCCGTTTGAAAGACGTACTCTGGCGATCTTACGAAGAGCTGAGTTAGGCTTCTTAGGAGTAGCAGTCTTGACTGCGGTGCAGACACCTCTCTTCTGAGGAGAAGAAGTATCGATCGATCTTTTCTTCAGAGAGTTAAATCCCTTCTGTAAAGCCGGTGCTGTAGACTTCTTCACTGCGGTCTGTCTTCCTTTTCTTACTAACTGGTTAAATGTCGGCATTCTATTCACCTCCTGTTTTTATAGTTGTGCCGGGTAATTCCGGCAAAAATTTGCGCAGAAAAAATCCATGCAGGAAATTTCTGCACGCTAAAACATTATAGACAAACGAAACGCGGCTGTCAAGGGATTTCCGCAAAAATCCCCTGCAGCCGCGCATTGGTCGGGTTATAGCGATCTGAAATTACATCAGATCCTGAACCAGCTCGTAGAGTGCCTCAGCAGAGTTGAAGTTGTCCGGAATGATCTCATCGCTGGGGATCTGTACACCGTAGCGGTCAGAGATCTCGGAAATGATGGAGATGATGTCCAGAGACTCGATGAGTCCATCGTCTACTAAAGCCTCCTCGTTCTCGAAATCAACGTTGGGCTTGATCTCCTTTAACATGCTGATAAATTCTTCCATTAGTTTTGTCCTCCTTTTATTTGTTCATTAATGATTTTTTTGATATCTTTTCTTAAAAGTGATCCCTTGAAGGTCTTGGGAATCACATCCGTAAAATAATACTCTCTGGGCATCTTGTAGCTCTCTAAGCGTTCTGCCAGAAAAGCCTCAAAAGCTGCCTGATCGTAGGTGTCTTTTTTAACAACCAGCATCACCGGCAGTTCTCCGGTGATGGCATCCGGCCGTGAGCTGTAAGCGCAGTCAGCGATGCCTTCATAGTCTCTCGCACAGTCCTCCACCTCAGCAGGTGAGATCTTGCTGCCGCCATAGTTGACGATATCATCGCTTCGTCCCACCAGGATACATCTGCCTTCCTCGTCCAGATAAGCCATATCCTTGGTCATGACACAGCCGTCGGTCATGGTCTCTGCCGTCAGCTGCGGCTCCTTGTAATATTCCTTCATGACGATGGGACCGCCCCAGGCCAGCAGTGCCGGATGTGCCTCATCTACATGCTCTACGGTTTTTCCGTTTTCATCCACAAAACGTACCACGGAATTCACTGTAGGCCGTCCGATGCAGCCGGTCTTATTGTCCGGGCTGTTAAAATCCAGAATGCAGGAGCAGCCTGCCTCTGAGGAACCGTAAAAATTGTACAGGCGAATGCCGGGCATGAGCCGGATCAGCCGCTGCTTGTCAGCCTCCATCAAAGGTGCAGAGCCGATCTGAATGTAATGCATCTGATCCTTGTAATCTGCGATGCGGTCCCCGGAGAGCTGGAAAATCATACCCAGTGACGCAGGGGATAATGCCATGGATGTCACATTGTATTTTTCCATAAGCTTCCAGAGTGTTCCCACAAAGACCATGCCATCCATCAGACATACCGTTCCGCCGTTTACGATGTCGGACTGGTATCTGCGGATACCAAAGGCATGATTCAGGGGCATGGGGATGATCTCTACATTGTCAGGTGCCATCTGGGTGCCGTACATAACATTCTCTGCGATAGCCACGTCATTGACATGGGTCAGCACAACGCCCTTGGACTTTCCGGTGGTTCCGGTGGTAAATAAGATCATGGACACTTGGTCCGCTGTGGGCAGAGGAAGCTCTGCTTCTGCAGCTGCATCTACCTGCTTCATCAGCTCTTTATTTTTGTAGGCAGTGACACCTGTCACATCCTCATCCGCGATCACAACCTGCGCATCCACTGCGGCTGCGATCTCTAAGATCCGGTCGGCGCCCAGGGTCTTTTCCACAGGAATCGGAACCGCTCCGATATACTGCAGTGCGCTGAAAAGCACCAGATATTCAATATTCTGTGTGCAGCGCAGGACAACATGCATGCCCTTTTTCATGTCTTTTTCCAGCAAAACAGATGCCGTCTTGCGAATCTTTTCCCAATACTGACCATAGGTCAGATTTTTCCGAAGCTCGCATACCGCGTATTTGTCCGGCTGGGAAGCTGCATAATCTCTGATGTAATGAAGTATACTATCCTTTCTCACTATTCTGTCACCTTCTCCTTATTTGTTGTCCATTCTTCCATCAGTTCCTCGGCACGGGTATCCCATTTCTCGCACATTTTCTCCCAATGCGCCGTCTGGGTCTCGTTCAGTCTTGATGTAAATGTATAGTTTTCATTCAGATAATTCGCCAGATACGATGTAACCTTCTGGGCTCCGGCGATATTTGTATGGAGGGAATCATAAAAATCCGTTGTAAAATCCAAACCGATCTCATCCTCCAGCCCGATCATGTTCAGGTAGGGATAGCCCTGCTCCTCGATATAGTCATTCATCTGCAGCTGCAGAGCACCACGGATCTTGCCGGGGGAATAGGGCGTGGCTACCAGCAGCACCTGAATGCCCAGCTCTTCGCCTTTTTCTATGATCGCATCCAGCTCCTCCTTGTCCTCCTGGGGATAAACATAATCATCATCCGCCACAAATTCCTTTTTCTCATTCACATTGACGGCAGAGGTCTGGCGTACATACATATCATTGATCCCCACACCGTTGAGCCGGCTTACAATGGTATCAGCCGTAAAAGCATGGGAATTGTCATGATATTTCAACAGCGGAAGCATCCACTCCAGCTCCGTATTTTCCTCATCCTCCACCAGGATCTCATGGATCATCTCCAGGCGGTTTAAGGACTGTTTCATGCCGGTGGCCACAAGGGCGAAGCTGCCGGTATTGTCTTCCTGATCGTATTTATCTGCCAGCTTGTTGGCCTCGATGGCAATAGAGTTACGCACCTCCACAACAAACAGATCCACTTCCTGGGTCTTTGCGATCTCTTCCATCAGATAGGGGATCGCCTCCATGTCCTGGGCAGCCGTAGCCACAAGGGCAGATGTGATACCGGTCTCCTCATAGGCCTGCTGGGGAATCCAGAACCGGTAGATGGCGCTGGAGCCGATGCATGCCACATTTAATGTATTGTCGTCTTCTTTATCTAAATATGCAAAGCAGTCGGTATTCATATCGTTGGGCCGGAAAAAATAGCCCAGACAATTGATGCTCACGATCAATATGCATACAAAGACCACTGCTGCTATGATTCGTTTGATTCTAACCTTCATTCCAATCGACCGCCTTTCTAGAACTGCTCATAAATAAATGCCGCACCCACACCGGAGCCATAGACACCGAATACCAGAATGCATAAAATACCGCCGAGCAGTACGACCCAGCGCAGCCACAGATTCTGGCGTGCCAGCCACTGGCGGATCGTCTCTGTATTGCCATTGGTGCTGCGCACTTCCTGTGCCACAGACACAAGCAGCAGAATGATGGTGGAAAAAATCACCAGCAGCCATTCGTTGTGAGTCAGACCGATTGTTTCTATATTATAGAATGTTCCTGCATGTGCCACACTGGAATAAAGCATCCGGGCCGCTGCACGCAGGCCGTGACCCATAAAGATAATTCGACCGATCACACACAGGAAAAAGGTACGAATCATCCGGAAAATATTCCAGCTGATGCAGTCACGCCTGATATTCAGTTTTACCGTCAGCTGTTCAAGGGGCTGCTCAAACATGGTAGATAAGCAGATCAAAAATCCGTGGTAAAGTCCCCAGGAAATATAATTCCAGTTGGCGCCGTGCCAGAAGCCGGTCAGAAACCAGACGCACAGAATCGGCAGACAGCTGGCGATGTTTCGTCCCCATTCGTTACCGAAATGCTTTCTGCCAAAGGTATTGAGTTTCAAAAACAGCTTTGAGGTAGAAACCGGATAAAAAATATACTCACGGAAGAAGGCACCAAGGGAAATATGCCAGCGTCTCCAGAATTCCGGCAGTGTCTGTGAAAAATAAGGTCTTGCAAAGTTCTCACCCAGACGGATGTCAAAGCACTCGGATGCGCCCCGCACGATATCCATACAGCCGGAAAAATCGCAATAGATCTGAATGGAATACATTACTCCGGCAAACAGGAAGATCGTTCCATAATAATCGCCGCTGTGATTGAATACAGCGGTCACAAAGGAAGACAGCCGGTCTGCAATCACCAGCTTTTTAAAATAGCCCCAGATAATCAGCCACAGTCCCTGTGTCACCGTATCATAACAAAACCGGTGACCGGAAAACAGCTGGGGAGAAACCTCCTCATATCTGGCGATGGGGCCCTGGGTTACATGGGGAAAATACAGTACATAGGTCAGATATTTCAGAAAATTTTTCTGTGCGCTGATCTTGCCGTTGTAGATATCCACCAGATAGGAAATCATCATAAAGGAATAAAAAGAAATACCAAGAGGCGCGATGAGATTCCAGTCTGCGATCTCAGAAAGACTCATCATGCCAAGCACGCGATTGATATTTTTGATACAGAAGCTGCTGGCCTTGAATATAAACAAAACACCGATGACCAGCACGAGTGCTGCTACCAGCACTTTTTTACGCTTGGCCTTCATCTCATTTTTGACAGCTCTGGCGGCCTTGCGGTCCAAGCCCTCCAACATCTGTGCCTGCTCATCGAGGTTTTTCTGCATGCGAAGAGCCAAAAAATATACAAGCACTGCCGTGCCTGCAACTACTAAAAGATACTGTACTCCTGCAATGGCATAAAAGAGAATGCTGGCAAGCAGCAGTACAATCCACTGGAATTTTTGGGGCACGATGTAGTACAAAAGGATCGTGATGGCCAAAAATAAAAAAAATGTATACGAGATAACCGACATTACCCTACTGTCTCCTTCCACTTCTTTCGTTCTTTACTTATCGCATATTACCATTTCAAACTTTTGCTGTCAAATGTATTTTCGCCCGCACGGATGCGTACGGGCGAAGGATTTGTCAGTTTTTTCACTAAACGGTACTGAATGCGGGCCAGTAGCGAAGCAGCAGATAACTTAAAACGGACAGTAATACAATTACGATCACAGTAAGCTTCCAGCCTTCTTTTAACATGTATTTCGGCTCCATACCATATCCAACCGGGATGGCACGGATTGAAGTAGGAAGCATGTAAGAGAGGTTCACACCGATGGATGCAATATATACGAAGGGGATGGGATTCTCACCGATTCCCTGGATGATGGAGATCACGATGGGCATGGCCACGGCGGCTGTTGCGGTATTACTGGTCACATCGGAGAGCAGCAGTGTCACGGTAATGATCACCAGTACGGTCACAAAGCCTCCGTTCAGATTCATACTTGCGACCCAGCTGCCGATATTTTCTGCGGCGCCGGAGCCGTTGATCAGAGTTCCTGCAGCCAGACCGCCGGCAAAAATATAGATCATCTCCCAGATGATACGGGACTGAACGGATTTCCAGATCATCAGACGGTTTCCTTCCTTATCAGTAATAAGGAAAGAAAGGATGGCGCAGACGATAAATGCGTAAGCAGGCTTCAAGCCCGGCAGCAGATCCTGATAGAGCTGACGGGTAAAGGCGAGAACCGTAGCGATTACAAAGAGCGCCAGGGATATTTTTTCCTCAAAGCTCATGGGCTTTTTCTCGCCATACTCACTCTTCAAAAAGGCTTCTACATCGCCAATGCTGTCGCCCTTTTTCACATCCCGGAGCATAAACAGCAGGTTGCTGATGACCAGGACAACCATAATAGGTGCAAAACGGATGACCCAGGAAATATACATATATTCCTCTCCGGTCAGCTGCTGGATATAATCCACTGTCACCAGGTTCATGGCGCCGCCCAGAGGGGAAGCCAATCCGCCGATACCGGCCGCATAAGCGATGGTCAGCAGCAGCTTGGAGCCGACACGGCTGTTTTTGATATCTCCCTCACCGATGTAGGTCAGCATGGATACGGCGATAGGTGTGATGGTAGCGCAGACCACTGCGTTGGGAAGGATGGATGATAAAGCTGCGGAAAGTAAAAACCAGAAGATCAGCTGCTGGTGGAAATTGCTTCCCAGCATTTTCAAAAATACGGATGCGATTCGCTTGTCTAATCCGGATTTTTCCCAGGATACAGTCAGAATGGATGCACCCAGCAAAAGCAGGATCGTCTCAGATGCATAATTGGCAATGACGCTGCTCATGTCTGTGATCTGCAGCAGTGCATTCACTGCGATGGGTAAAAAGCCTGTCACCGCATAGTCGACAGGTCCTGTAACCCACCAGTATGCCATCCATGCCACTGTTCCAATGGCTGCACGGCTGGCAAATGTGGTAAAGATACTCTGGGGCAGTGCCACAATGGCCAGAAGCAGTAATACTGGTCCTATGATCAGATTAATCTTTTTTGATGCTTTCATTTTTCTTTGTTCCTTTCGTCATGAGTTCAATAAAGCTTCTGCATACTCTCGAGATATAATGCTCGCTGTCATATGCAAGGTAAATTCTCCGGCCGGATATCTCCTCCGGCAGGGAGTAGAGGCAGACCCGGTCATCTAAGTTCCGGCCCATCAGTGCCTCCTCGGAGGCCACCACCATTCCAAGTCCCCGCTGGGAAAGTGCCACTCCGGTGGACACCTGGTTGACGCAGATGGAGGAGTGCATCTGCATCCCCTTTTTCTCGAAGAAATCATCCATCTTGCGCTGCAGTGGATAGCGATCCGGCAACCGGATGATACCATGCTGCTCAAACACACGGTAATCGTCGATGGGTTTTTGCTCCCCCAGTGCCACTCTGCGATCTTTCAACACTTCATTCACTGCATAATCCGCAGGAACACAGATGTAGAGCCGCTCGCTTCGTATGGGAAGCAGGGTAAAATTGTCCGGAATGTCCTTTTCATCGGTACAGATGAAGCACTCCAGCTCTCCATCCACCGCATTCTGTACCAGCTTCTCCAGCGGGCCGATATGCATGTCGATCTGACAGTTGGGATAGTTCTCCAGCAATACCGGCGCCGCATCTGCCACCAACGATTCGATGTAGACCGCCGAACCACCGACGGAAAAGATTTTTTTCCGGGAGCTGCCTGCGTCTGCCAGCTCTTTTTTCAGCTGAAGCTCCAGTTCTCGCTGCCTGTGCAGATATTCGGCATAGATGCTGCCTTCCTCGGTAAAACGAATCGGCTTTCGCTTCCGGTCGATCAGCGTCACACCAAGCTTTTTTTCCAGATTGGTCAGGGCCAGACTCAGTGCCGGCTGAGAGATCCCCAGCTGCCCCGCTGCCTGGGTGAGACTGTCCCATTTGACCACCTCCAGCAAATATTGTTCTGATAGTTCCATATGCCTTGCTCATTCCTTTTTATTTATTTGCTTTATCTTATGGCAACATTTGTTTTTTATTATACATAACTTTACTGTAATGTCAACATATTTTCAATAAAAAAATGCAGACCTGAAAAAGTCTGCATTTTTTAATCATTTTATATTTTTTAGTTTTCGTCGAAGTCGCCTTCTGCTTCATCCTCGATGATGGTCTCCTCCTGTGAATCGAAGGAATCATCAAAGTTGTCTACAAAAGCTGCATCTGTCAGCTCCTGCTCACTCTCTTCCTCATAATCTGCGGTATCGATGACCTCATCCTCCATCTGAAGCGCCGCCATACGGGCATCAGAATCGAGGCGGATATTCCGATAACGCTTCATACCGGTACCTGCCGGAATCGGCTTACCGATGATGACGTTCTCCTTCATACCAATCAGGGAGTCTACCTTACCCTTGATGGCTGCTTCTGTCAGAACCTTGGTGGTCTCCTGGAAGGAAGCCGCTGACAGGAAGGAATTGGTGGCCAGAGATGCCTTTGTGATACCAAGCAGTACCTGTGTACCCTCTGCCGGTGTCTTGCCTTCCCCGGCCAGACGCTCATTGGTATCCTCAAATTCCAGTACATCTACCATCGTTCCGGGCAGGAAATCGGAATCTCCGTCCTCCTCCACGCGGATCTTCTGCAGCATCTGGTGTACAATGACCTCGATATGCTTGTCATTGATCTCAACACCCTGCAGACGGTAAACTCTCTGTACCTCTCGCAGCATATAATCCTGAACGGCGCGCACACCCTTGATCTTTAAGATATCATGGGGATTGACAGAACCTTCGGTCAGCTCATCGCCGGCCTCAAGCACTGCACCCTCCATTACCTTGATATGAGAGCCATAAGGGATCAGATAAGTCTTTGTCTCTCCGGTCTCCGGATTGGTGACAACGATCTCACGCTTCTTTTTTGTATCCTTGATAGAGGCTACGCCGCCAAACTCTGTGATGATGGCAAGTCCTTTCGGCTTTCTTGCCTCGAAAATTTCCTCGACACGGGGAAGACCCTGTGTGATATCGTTTCCGGCCACACCACCGGTATGGAAGGTACGCATGGTCAGCTGTGTACCGGGCTCACCGATGGACTGCGCCGCGATGATACCGATAGCCTCGCCCACCTGTACTGCCTGGCCGGTAGCCATGTTGGAGCCGTAGCATTTTGCACAGACACCCATGTGACAGCGGCAGGTAAGAATGGTACGAATCTTCACTTTGGTCCGAGGATCGCCATTCTCGTCAACGCCCTTTGCGATGATAGCTTCTGCCCGCTTGGGGGTGATCATATGGTTAGCCTTGACAATGACGTTGCCGTCCTTGTCTACGATGGTCTCAGCAGCAAATCTGCCTGTGATACGATCCTGCAGGCTCTCGATCTCCTCTTTTCCGTCCATGAATGCCTTGACTTCCATGCCGGGGATCTCGCGGTCAGTGCCTGCGCAGCAGTCGGACTCACGCACGATCATATGCTGGGATACATCTACCAGACGTCTGGTCAGGTATCCGGAATCGGCGGTACGCAGAGCGGTATCGGAAAGTCCCTTACGTGCGCCGTGGGCGGACATGAAGTACTCCAATACGTCCAGACCTTCACGGAAGTTGGACTTGATAGGCAACTCGATGGTACGACCGGTGGTATCTGCCATCAAACCACGCATACCTGCTAACTGCTTGATCTGCTTATCGGAACCACGGGCTCCGGAATCAGCCATCATGAAGATGTTGTTGTATTTATCGAGACCGTTCAGCAGGGCTGCAGTCAGCTCATCATCGGTATCCTTCCAGGTCTCTACGACCTCCTTGTAACGCTCTTCCTCGGTGATGAGACCACGCTTGTACTGCTTGGTGATGCGGTCTACGGTATCCTGTGCGTCCTGAATCATCTGGGGCTTCTGAGGCGGCACGGTCATATCGGAGATCGATACGGTCATGGCTGCACGGGTAGAATATTTGTAACCCATGGCCTTGATATCATCCAGCACCTCTGCGGTACGGGTGGCACCGTGGATGTTGATGACCTTCTCCAGAATCTTCTTTAAATGCTTCTTGCCTACATGGAAATCCACCTCAAGCAGCAGATAATCCTCCGGCTTTTCTCTCTTTACAAAGCCCAGATCCTGGGGAATGATCTCGTTAAAGATCAGTCGTCCAAGAGTCGTGGTAATCGTACCGGATACAGCCTCTCCGTCGGGAGTCACTGTCTCCTGATGTACGTGAATCGTCTGATGCAGGCTGATGACGCCATTCTCATAAGCCAGCAGCGCCTGGTTCGTGCTGCTGAAGAAATGTCCTAAAATATCCTCCGGTGTACAGATCACTTCACGATCAGACTCATCATGGGTCTGATAATGGATCATGTCATCCACCTTCAGCTCGCCGGCATCCAAGGCAACCTTCAGCTGCTCCTGGGAATCATAGATCGTGTCGTTGACTGTCTCTACACCCCGATCCTTGAAATCAGGCACCTTGTCCATGGTCAGATAGTAAATACCAAGGACCATATCCTGAGA